>CALCGS010000089.1 GCA_937901165.1 uncultured Alphaproteobacteria bacterium | reverse complement strand
AAAAAGGGTTGGACAAAAACCAAGGTTTTTGCACCAGTTAAACCTATAAAAAGTGCTTGATTTTTGTTGTTTTTATAATTATAATGGGGTTGCTTTTATGGGTGGGCATAATGGCGGTTCGATTAACCCCACAAGACCTCGTCTTTGTAAAAATAAAATATGACGATGGCAAACTTTGTATAAAATTCTATGAAAGATTTATCCAAAGATTTATTTAATCCATTATCTGGTGAAGATTTTGTTAAAATGTTCGACCAAGAATATGGAACACAAGAAACTTTGCAAGGTTATGCAACCAAGGGTACTGTTAAAGACATTCGTGGCGATTTCGTTATGGTTGATGTCGGTTTGAAATCCGAAGGTCGTATTCCTTTGAAAGAATTTGGTGCATCTGTACCATCTGTGGGTGATATTATTGACGTTTTTGTTGAACGTTACGAATCACGCGAAGGTACCGCTGTATTATCTTATGCAAAGGCTCGTGCTGAAAAAGCATGGAAAGATTTAGAAAAAATTGTTGCCGCTGGCGAAGACCCAGAAGGTACAATTATCGAAGTTGTTCGCGGTGGTTATACTGTCGATATCAATGGTGTGTTCGCATTTATGCCATCATCACAAATTGACCACAAACCTGTTCGTGATGCAAAATCTATGATTGGTTTGAAAGATAAATTCCGCGTTTTGAAAATGGATGCTTTGCGTACAAATGCTATTGTATCCCGTCGTGCAATTCAATCTGACACTATTGCTGCGGCACAAAAAGAAGCAATGAAAAACATTTCTTTGGGTGCTGTATTGGAAGGTACTGTTAAAAATATTACAGATTACGGTGTGTTTATTGATTTGGGCGGTGTTGATGGTTTGTTGCACGTCACAGATTTGTCTTGGAAACGTGTTAATCATCCACGCGAATTGGTACATGTTGGTGATAAAATCAAAGTTAAAGTTATTCAATTCGATCCAGAATCACATCGTATTTCTTTGGGTGCAAAACAATTGGAAGAAGACCCTTGGGAAAAAGCATCCCGTGCATTTAATGTTGGGGATACTGTGACTGGAAAAGTATCTTCTTTGACAGATTATGGTGCATTTATTGATTTGGGCAACAATGTCGAAGGTTTGGTACATATGTCTGAATTGTCTTGGACAAATAAAAATATTCACCCAAGCAAAGTTTTGCAAAATGGTCAAGATGTTAATGTTGTCGTTTTGGATATCGATCAAGATAAACGTCGTATTTCTTTGGGCTATAAACAATTACAACCAAACCCATGGAAACAATTTGCAGAAACACACAATGTTGGTGATGTTGTAACTGGACCTATTAAAAATACAACTGAATTTGGTTTGTTTGTCGCTTTGACACCGGATTTGGATGGTATGGTTCATATTTCTGATTTGTCTTGGAATAAATTAGATGAAGAAGAATTGAAAAAATTCGTTCGTGGTCAAGAAGTAACTGCAAAAATTTTGGATATCAATCCTGAAAAAGAACGTGTCACATTGGGCGTTAAACAATTGACAGAAAGTGCTGAAAATAATGCTGTTTCTGTTAAAAAAGGCGCTGTGATAAGTGGTACTGTTTCTGAAATTACACCTGATGAATTGATATTAAAATTAGCAGGGGACGCAAAGGGCGTTATTCGTCGTACTGATTTGTCACGTGAAAAGGCAGAACAAGATACTGGCAGATTTAATATCGGCGATACAGTTGAAGCATCTGTTGTTTCTGTTGATGACAACGTTGTTAAATTGTCGATACGTCATTTGCAAGTGACTTTGGAAAAACAAGCAGTTAAAGAATTCTCTAATGAAGCAGATAGTGGTTCTGTATTGGGGGATATTTTGGGTGCTGCAATCGAAAATAGCAAAAAATAAAATAAAGGGGCCGAAAGGCCCCTTTTTTAGTCTAAAGGATTATAAAAATGCAAAGTGTGTCCAAAAAAGATAATAAATATGTCAAGGTGTCATCTGGACTTTTTGTAAATAATAACCCCGGGGTTATGACATTATCTGTAAAAACAAATACACCATACGTACCTAATGTGTCATATTATGAGGAAATGGATGATGATAATATAGTTGATGCTGTTTTGTATAAAGGTGCAACCAAAATAGATATATATAATTATGACTTTATTGGGATGCGGGTAGAGAAAATTGGTGATGGTTATTCAAAATATGCACCGAATTTAGTGGAACAAGGTTATAAAAATTATTCTGGATTATATGTGGATGAATATAATATGAAACCAAACATCGAAATAGAATGTTGTGTTGCACAGGTACCTGAATTTATTGCACAAGGACAACTTGTACCCCAAAAAACACATATAGTCACAGATGTGAATACAGATAAATTAAACCTTGGAAATACATATGTTATATTGGTGCGTGTGCCACATTTACCTTGGTTCTGTGCGTTTAATTATAATAATATTACAAATAATATACAAGATAAACTTAGTACTAGTACAAAGTGTTGTTTGTGGCGGGCAGCGGAATATGTTGCAGATAGCGAAACACCATTTTGGCCGGATAAAAAAAGTTTGCAATATATGCTAGAATATCAAAAATTAAAATCTAGATAAAGTATGGTATTAAATTTAAATTTGATATATAATCTGGGGTTGTTTACAATATGTATTATTGAATATACTAATAATAGGATTTTATATGAAAAAAATGATTGTTTTAATGGGGGGACAAGGTGTCGGAAAGGGTACTTTTTCCGCTATGTTGCGTGCAGAACACGATTATAATTATGTGGAAACAGGTGGTTTGTTGCGAAGCGCACCCGCTGATTCTGAAATCGCTAAAGTTATAGCTCGTGGTGAATTGGTTTCGGATGAATTGTTATTTGATTTATTAAAATCACATTTAACAAATGAAAAGGATTTGATTTTGGATGGATTTCCACGTAAGTTATCACAGGCACAGTGGTTGGTTGAAAATTTTGCTGATAAATTCGATATTCGTGTTGTATATCTAAATGTTCCGGAAGATATTATGGTGGCACGCATAAATAAACGTATTCGTGAAGGTGGTGGACGTGCAGATGATGCGGATGCAAATGCTGTGCGTCGTCGTTTGGATACTTTTTGGAATGTGACAATGCCTGCAATTGATTGGTTGCGTACTGTTAAAAATATAAAATTTTCTGATGTGCGTGTTGATGGCCCAGATGTAAATGAAAATTTTGCAGGAATTAAAAAAGCCATAAAAGACTAAATAAATTATAAAAAAAAAATCGCCTGTACAGGCGATTTTTTAAATACTATCTGCATTTATCCAATGACCATCTTTTAATAATCCTGGGGCCATACCTTCGTTTGTGCGTAATGCATCAATTACACGACGGGCATTTGTTGCATCAAGGTTTATTATGCGAACCTTGTACATACCACCTTCGTTAATAACAACAGCATCACCGTAAGTACGCATTTTTGCAACCATTGCATCAGCACTATCTTCTGCATAGAAAGCGGCAATCTGTACAGTATAATTACCTTTTGCAACAGGTTCCGGTGCAGGTTGTGGTTCTGGTTGAACAACAACAGGTTGTGGTTCAGCAACTTGTTGTGTTGGTTGAATACCCAAAGTTGCATTTTTTACCAACATTGTTTGTTCTGGTAAAACCTGAATTTGAACCTTGGCCTGGGATGTTAAACCGATTTTTTGTGCAGCAGCAGGTGATAAATCCATTATACGTGTGTTTACAAATGGACCGCGATTGTTTACACGTACAACAACAGAATTACCATTGTTCAAATTTGTAACGCGTGCAATTGTTGGTAATGGTAATGTTTTGCTGGTTGCGAGCATTTGTGACGAATCAAAAGTTTCACCATTGCTTGTTTTTTGACCATTTAATTCCATTGGTATAATCCCAGCAATTCCGGTTTGATTGTATGACATATCTTCGGTTGGGATATATTGTACATCGTCAATTTTATAGGCCGTCCCAGTATAATATTTTGGCGCAGCAGCCAATAAATACGAATCGTTTAAAGAATCCGTTGTTGTTAATGTTTCTTCTTCAAAATTATCAGGATTGTATGTGCCGTAATCATCGTTGGTTGTTGCACATCCTGCCATAACTGCAGCCAAAGCGGCTATTGAAATTATTTTTTTCATCCGTTGCTCCTTTTCGCACCAGGGTTAAAAAGGAATCTTTATACAAATAGTGATTGGGATTCCCTACATTCTTTATTTGTATTTTATCATAACAAAAATATAAATTCAAATATATTTTACATTTTTTTGTCGATAATATATGCAATTGGCAAGTATAAAATCCCATAACAAATTATCGCAATTCCTAAAAGCAATATATTAGTGATTGGCAAGAACCATAAAACAGTTCCAAGAATAATTGCCCAAGCACCAAAAAGGATGCTTTTGCGTACAGTTTTTATATCTAGTTTGAATAATTCGCGTTTTACACACGCGCGACATAGTAAATAATTTTTTACATATCCACTGATTACTACACCAACAGGAATTGCCAGATATCCTATGACAGGGAATAAGCATAGATATAAAATGGCCGCCAATCCCAAAGAAACAATACTTGTTTTTACTGGGGTTTTTATATCCTGGCTGGCATATAAAGTTTTGCTGTATATTTGACTTAATAACATTGCTGGTAATACCAAACATTGTATTTTGATTGCCATGGATACCGCATGGGTTGATGCACTGGTCCAGGCACCGTATTCAAATAAGTATTTTATTATAGGTTCAGATAATATAAATAATCCAACCGTACATGGTATAATCAACATCAAAGAACGTCGCATAGATGAATTTTGTTGTAAATAAACACTGCGCATATTATTTTCGCATAGTGCGTTTGATATGGATGATATAAGAACAGTTCCAACCGCCAATCCAATCATTGCAAACGGTAATTGTATAATTCTGTCAGCATAATATAACCAAGAAACTGCACCGGATTCAAAACTGGCAACCAAGGTTCCTATGATTATTGTGATTTGGTAAAAACCACTGCCGACAATGCTGACCCCAAAACGTTTTAACATGGATTTTATTTGTGGTGTCCATTTGGGTTTTATCAATCTTAATCCAAAATGATGACTGCGTATCCTGGACCATAATATTAAAAATTGAATTATGCCAGATAAAACAACCGTTATCGCCATAATGTATAATACGGTTGTTGATGCGTATATGGCAGATGTCAATAATGCCATAATCAACATTATGTTTAATAAAACAGGCATAAATGCCGCCAATATAAAACGAGAAAATGCATTTAATACGGCAGATAAAAATGCAGAACCACAAATGAATATAACATAAAAAAACATTATTCTTGAAATGGTTATAGTCATTTCTATTTTGCCAGGGTCAGAATCAAATCCAGGTGCAAGTATCCATACGAAAAGTGGCATAAATATTTCAAATATTATTGTTATGCCCAATAAAACAACCATCAGCCAAGAAAAAACATTATTTGCAAAACGATTGTCTTTTTTCGAATCTGTGTACATTGGAATAAATATAGAAGATAACGCCCCTTCGCCAAGTAAATCGCGGAATAGGTTTGGTAATTTGAATGCCGCTAAAAATATATCGGATAATCGTCCGGCACCCAAAACACGTGCAATTAACATATCGCGGATAAAACCGAATATTCTGCTGATGCCGGTCATTGCACCAACACCAAATATATTTCTGCCAAGTTTCATTTTTTAATCCTTAAAAAAATGCTTTTATTTTTTTTCAATATATTATAATGTTTTATGTAAAGGGATTTCAAGTATGAAAAAAATATTTATTTTATTTGTTTTTTGTGGCCTGGTTGCTGGATGCGCTGGGACTGATGATGCTATTCAGGAACGTAGTGTTAAAGAAATTTATGAATCTGCGTATGCTGAATTTAATGACGAAGATTATGAAAAGGCCGCTGAAGAGTTTTTGTTGATTGATACACAACATCCGACATCGGGTTATGATTCTGATGCTTTGATAATGGCGGCATATTCCAAATATATGGATGAAGATTATGCTGGTGCTATTTTAATTGCTGATAGATTTATGCGTTTCCATCCTGGTAATGCAGAAGTACCTTATGTTTTATATTTGCGTGGTATGTGTTATTATAAACAGGTCAGTGATGTTAGACGTGAACCAGGTATGTCTGTGTATGCGTTGCAACAATTTGAAAATTTAGTACAAAGATTCCCAAATAGTAAATATGCTGAAAATGCCAAAAATAAAATCATAATTTTAAAGAATTATATTGCTGGCAAGGTTATGTATGCCGCACGTGATGATATACGAAATCAAAATTGGACATCTGCAATAACCAGATTACAATCGGTGGTTTCAACTGCCCAGGAAACCGTTATGACACCAGAGGCTTTGTACAGATTGACAGAATGTTATCGGGCGATTGGATTAGAAGAACAAGTCAAAGGTTTTGCTGATATGTTGAAAAAGAATTTCCCTGATAATGAATGGACAAAAAAATTAGATAAGAAAAAAGGTTGTTAAAAAAAAGCCATATTTATGGCTTTTTTTATAGGTTTAGTATATCTTGGGATTTTATGTATTCGGGGCTGTCTTTATCAAGTTTTGATTTTGCCTTTTTAGCAAATTTTTTAGCGTTTTTTATATCACCGTTCAAACTATAAAATTCTGCCATGGCCCAATCAGAACGACCGTCTGTAAATATATGTGCCAAAACCCAATATGTTAAAGGTGCGGGTTTTGATAAAATTGATTTTTTACATAATTCTGTTGCGTAAATCATGATTGATGGAACACCCATTCCTGATCCCATTACAGAAACTCTTTTTCCTTTATATGTTCCTGTATAACATAATGCGTTTCTTACTTCATTTACTAATACTGCATCTTGTAAAAAGTTTTCTGC
>CALCGS010000088.1 GCA_937901165.1 uncultured Alphaproteobacteria bacterium | reverse complement strand
CCGATTTCATCGTAGAAAAATACAAATTCATTTGATTATCTGCTGTATATATATAATCACAAGTTGCCTTAATTAATAATTTACTATCATCATTAGGCATCTATCTCACCCCTTTTTCTAAAGCGTATATTATACACAATTTAATTATTTTTGCAAATAAAAAGATATATTATCTATATCTTCCTACTCTCTTTCTACTTAACTTATACATTTCCTTTATATCGTAATTACGAATTATTTCTTCATCATAATTACATATACCTCTATCAACTAAAATACCAATACCTTCATTTAATTCTTGTTTAGTATTTCTAAGTTTATTTGGTATGTAAGGTTTTGGTAATTCTTTTCTATTCTCAAATATTTTTTTTATACTTTCTGTTTTTTTATCTGCAATGACATTATTTTCTTTTGCGATTTCAATACGTTCATCATATTTAACAGCACCATCTTTTGACGACATAATAATACCAATCATCAATCCACATGCAAACAACCCAGCCAAAGCAATAACACACAAAATTTTATGGCGTCTTGAAGTATAAACTTGTTCTGTTTTCATAATCTCTCTCCCTATTTTTATTTATATTATATCATTTTACAATACCATCAACAATAGATATCTTTCTATCTGCCCTGGATGCTAATCCCATATCGTGCGTCACAAATAGCATTGCCATTTTATTTTTTCTCACCAACTCCAACAACAAATCAAACACCGCAGATGCATGCACAGGGTCCAAATTTCCAGTTGGTTCATCCGCCAAAATAATATCCGGTTCATTGGCGAGTGCGCGTGCCACAGCGGTTCTTTGCTGTTCCCCCCCCGACATTTGTCCAGGCAAATGATTTGCCCTGTGTGCAACATTAACAGCCTTTAATAACTTTATTGCTTTTTCATTTGCCACATCCACATCAACACCATTTGCAAGCATTGGCAAAGCAACATTTTCCAATGCAGTAAAATCAGACAACAAATTATGTCGTTGATATACGAAACCAATTTTCTTTCTACGCACATTAGTTCTTGTTTCTTCATCCATTTTTTGCACTGGCACCCCAGATATTAAAATACTACCCCCAGATGGTTTATCCAACAACCCAACTGCCTGTAACAAAGTGGATTTACCCGACCCACTTGGTCCAACCAACGCAATAATTTCGCCTTTGTGTAAATCGAATCCACCACCACGCAAAATATGTAATGGTTGCCCTGCTTCAAAAAAAGTTTTTTTAATATCCCTAACAGACAACACTACTTCTGCCTTGGATATCTTTGATAAAGAATTTAATATTCCAACCATAACACACCTAACCTTTACTCGTTTCTTAAAACATCAACAGGATCTGTATTTGCCGCCTTCCACGCAGGATAAATTGTTGCCAAAAACGCCAGCGCAATCGCCAAAAACGCCACACCTATAACCGTAGAAAATTCTAACTTTGATGGCAATTCAGACAAATAATATAATTCAGACGGGAACAAATCACGACCTGTTATCATTTGGAAAAATTGTCTAATTGGTTCGATGTATACAGCAACAACAACCCCCAATACACTTCCTGCAATTGCACCAATAACACCAATACTTGTTCCAGACAAAATAAATATTTTCATCATAGATTTTCTAGACACACCAAAAGTTCTAAGTACTGCAATATCTTTGGATTTATCTTTAACCAACATAACCAACGAAGAAACAATATTAAATGCCGCCACAATAACAATCAACATTAAAATTAAAAACATAACATTAGATTCAACCTGCAATGCACCGACAAAACCACGATTCAAATCACGCCAATCACGAACGACAAAACCATCTGGCAATAATCTCGACAATGCCTCTGCAACCTTGGTTGTATCTTCTGGATTTTTCAAAAACACATCAATATGCGTAACTGCATTTCCAATATTCAAATATTTTTGTGCTGTTTCAAGTGGCATAAAAACGAAACCAGAATCATATTCATACATCCCCATAAAAAACGACGTCATTACAGGATAAGACATAATCCGCGGCATTGAACCAAATGGTGTTGGCGTTGCAGAATTAGCCGACACCAACGAAACATTATCCCCCATTGTCACTTTAAGATTTCTTGCCAAAGTACTACCCACCACCAATTCACCATCTGCAATATCTGTCAAAGATTTTCCATAAAAACGCGTTCCGTTATCTGTTTTTGCAATTAAATCACGCATATTTATTCCACGAATCATAGCCCCAGAATTATTTCCCCCTGCCGTCACCATAACCTGTCCTTCGGCAATAGGCACTATTGAATTTGCATATTTTTCCACAACTTTGTTCGTATGCATTTTTTCTATTAAATAATCATAATCAGAAATCGCCCCATCTTGATGATAAACAACAACATGTCCATTCATTCCAACGATACGTCCCAACAAAGTATCGTGAAATCCCCCCATAACAGACATCACAACAATCAAAGTCGCAACCCCCAACATAATACCAATCAAAGACACCCAAGATATCACCGAACCAAACCCACGTTTTTTGGCACCCAAATATCTAAACGCAACCTTTTTTTCCAATTTAGAAAACAACATCATTTCACCCTATTTTATTCTTGTAAAAATTCACGCAACGCATCCCCTGACAAAGGAATATTATCATTTTGTTTTTTTGCACCATCAACAATAGATATGATGCGTGGCGACATGAACACAACCAATTCCGCATACGGACTTATCAATGTTTCTGGTGTTGTCACAAAAGAATGTGTTGGAATACCAATAATAACATAATTATCCCCAACACTAGATGGTATATTAAACGAACTTAATTCCCCATTATTTGTTGTCAACACTATTTTAGCATCTATTTTATTATAGCCACCGTAATCACCATATGTTGCAGACGCACCAACAATTAAATTTGTTTCTAATCTATCTTCTTTACTGCATTGGCCGATATCAAACCTTGATTGCCAACCGTTTGGTATAACAAATTGTCCCTGCGATATTAAAACGACATTAGACTGTTGTGATAAAAATTCTTGTAATGTTTTTGTATTTATTTCTGGTCCAACAACCAAAGTTCTGCCAACCACACCCGGTATTGACATTCTGACATTACTTTCACCAAACGCCGGTATCATATTCATCCACACAATCGGATTATCTGTACGAGGATACACACGATAAACATCAATATCCCACGCAATCATATATTTTTTAGAAGATATATCAGAAATGATTTTAGACACTTCACGTTCTGTTTGATAATTACCTTCAAACACCAAAGTCTTATCTTTCCAGTTTACCAACAAATTTCTTATGTCTACGCCATGCATAGCATCCAACAAAGCCATTATAATACTTTCATTTTTTGGCATTTTTATCATCCACTTTGCACGATGTTTCAGGTGAATTTCTGCATTTTTTGCATCATAATAATAATATGCACGTCCCATTTTTGTAATCAATTCAACTGCATCTTTTAATCCACCAGATGAAATTTCACCAGAAATCCTTTCAACCAATTCTTCATCCAGAACAACAGCAATATCAGTACCAAGTAATAATTTATCCAAAGTCTGTTTAACTGTTAAATTTTGAAATTGATAATCAGAAACATTCAAATCATCCGGCAAAGCATCACCTGTTGCCAATCTAACAATCTGTATTTTTTCTTCCTGAACCACAGAAACAACATTTTGATTATTCCAATCAACCGTACATCTTTTTGGCAAATCAATCGCAAAATGTTGTGCAGTATCCGTTGTCAAAGCCGCTTTTTTTGGAAAAATAGGCACAGAATTTTCATCAATCACCAAATTATCAACAACCTCAACTGTATCAAATAATGGTTGATTATTTTGATTTTGTTGACACGCTGTTTGACATATTATCACCACAAACAAACTCAAAAACAGTTTTATACAACGCATATTTAACTCCTTTTCAATACATTTATACTATATATTCATAAATTTTTCAAATTCTTCTAACGACATTTCATAAATAGGTTTTTGTGATGGCGACACAAAACTTTTAACCGATTCGTACTGTTTTTCAAAAACCTTTATAACATTTTCCAACTCTGGCGAAATAACTTCATTTTTATTTTGTTTTAATCTATTTGCGTATTCAACAATATATTCTAAAACATCCGCAACGAAAAATCTTCCGACATAATTTTCCAACGCATGCCCTTTTTCCACACAAATAGCCGACACCGTCACAGATAATTGGTTATAAAAATTAGCCAATTTTACAAAGTTTTGAACAGTTATTGCCATAATAAACTCCTACTTCTTTTTTTACATTATAAAAACTATTGCCACAGAAAGGCAATTAAATTATAATAAAAGTATGAAGATAAAACATTTTGCATTTTTTTTGGCTTTAACCGCATGTGCATCTGCCAATCGTGGCAGTTTGGACGATGCCACTGTTTTGAATTGGGAAAACGATGCAGTCACCACCGAACAATTTGTTCGCGACCACAAATCTTGTTTGGGCATACGTGAAAAAACATACGAACCACGTTCCAGAATATTCAAATTACTTGCCCCAAACCAGAGTGCGATAATGCCCGACTGGGATGGTTTATGGGTAACATTTCAATCCAACGAATATCGCGACATTGGTCAACGCAGTTTAATGTCTGTACCACGCAACACATCATCAAAAACCGTTGGTTCATACCGCAGATGTATGTTCAGACGCGGTTATTTACTTCGTGCCATGTAAATTCATGCTAAAAATTCATTATGCTTTTTTATTATTAAAAAATATGATATAATGCATTTTATGAAACGTTCTATCTCTTTTTGGATATTTTTTGTATTATCGATTATTTTGGCGATATATTTTTCTGTACGCGTAATAATGACAACCATGGGATATGGCAACGCATCAAAATTACATAACATTTCAATCGTTGCAGATATCAAGGATAAAAATTTAAACGAACTAAAAAACGCTGCAATACTATCAAAGACACAAAAATTTTATAAAATAAAATTACAAGATGTGAACAACAAAATACTATCTGTACCTGGGGTGAAAGAATCTGCGGTACACAGATATCCAAACGGAAATCTATCTATACATGTAAAAATGTATCATGCAATTGCATTATGGACTGACGGGGAAAATTATTTTCCATTATCCGATGATGGTGTAATTGTAAAAAAGCCTATTCCTGAACGCACCAGGGGCAGTATTGTTTTCCGTGGCACCATACCGAACGATATAACAAAAATAACAAATGCCGCGAACGATATGATTTTTGACTTGGATTATATTGAATGGATTGAAAACAGACGCTGGGATTTACATACGCTTGGTGGAATAACGATTCAATTACCCGAACAAAATCCACACGATGCAATCGCCAGATTGGTTGACATCAACAAAACACACAATATATTAAATCGCGACATCAAAATAATAGATATGCGTGATGATTCAAGAATACTGGTCAGATAACAATGAATTTATTTGATTCTTATTTTTTATGTTTAGATATTGGAACAAGTTGTGTTCGTGGTATTGCCCACCGTGTTCAAATGGGTGAAATAACAAATACTGCATTTTCATCTTGCGACACTTTTGACATAGTTTTTGGTATAAAATCTGTCGTTGATGAAATCGAACATAAAATTGGACACAGTTTTGATTCTGCATACATAACCGGTAATTTTGGCGATTCAATTTTTGAAGTAAGCCCCCAAGAAACAACATGGGATTGCGAACACAAAATAACACAATCTGATGTAAAATATCAATTATCACAAATTAAACATCCTGAAAACTATTATCCCATACACATAATTCCTTATTCGTATCAAACAAGTGATACAAACATATCAACGCAACCTGTTGGATGTATTTCAAGATGCTTAAAAACTAAATTTTGTTCTATATTTTATAACAAAGATAATTTAACCAAAATAACGAACCTATTACACCAATCACACATACAATCTAACGGTATGTTTGACCCACAATTTTTGCATAATGAATATTTACGCAAAATAAATGAATCATGTCTTTTCTTGGATTTTGGTTCTGAATACACATCTGTATCTTTGTGGACAAATCGTGGTCCTGTTTTACACAAAAAAATTCCACACGGTATTTCAGAAATACGTAATAAAATATCCCAAGATTTTAATATCAATCTAGAATCTGCAAACAATGTAATCTATAACGTATGCAGTTTAATACCAAAACCAAACGATGATTTTACCCCTTTGCAAATCAACACATATTTCAGACGTTCTGATGCAAACGATATTGTCGTACCATTTATGACAGATATAATACTAAAAATAAAAAATTTAACGACCAAGGCTTTTGATGTATATCAGCCGACAAAAATTATCATCAGTGGTGGTGGCTCTAAAATTGACGGTGTTTCTGATTTTATTGAAACAACATTTGGTATTCGCACAGAAAAAACAGAATATAACACAACTGTCATTGCATTATCAAAATATCTTTGGAATCTTGAATCAAAAAATCGCAAATCGTATCTTGCACGTCGTGAAAAAAACCAAGAACGTATAAATAAAATAAAACAAATATTTACAAGAAAAACAAAAAATAAAAAAACATCAACAATACCAATAATGCCCAGCACAATGTGCTTTAATATGTGTTCTAAAAACACATACATTAAATTTGCAAATGCAAATATTTCTGCATTACATATTGATATGATGGATGGTTTGTATGTCCCCAGAATGGAAGGCAATCCACAACAATTAAAAATGATTCGCGAAAACACTAATGCGCATTTGCACGTTCATTTAATGACCCAAAATGTCAGTTCTTGGGCTGCAAATTCCATTATGTCTGGTGCGAACACAATTATCATACCTGTAACAACACCAAAAATACAATCAATAATACAACAAATACATTCAACTGGAACACGCGTTGGTGTTGCATTAAATCCTGATACATCTGTTCAAACGCTAAAACACATACTACGTGATGTGGATGAAGTAATGTTAATGGCGGTAAATCCTGGTGCATCTGGTCAAGAATTTAATTCAAATGTATTACACAAAATATCGATACTATACGCAACAAGAAAAAAGAACAAATTAAACTTTTTAATAAGTGTTGATGGTGGAATAAATAAAGACACAGCACAACTTTGTTGGAATGCTGGTGCTGATTTACTAGTAAGCGGTTCATTTCTTGCAAATGCTCCTGATTTTGCAATCGCCATCCAAGAACTATTAAAAAAATAAAACAACTACATTACAACATTTAATTTTCTGCCATTTTCATACTGACTAATATAAATATGAATTGTATTTTCTGGCAACAAATCTTTGGCAATATCAGGCCATTCAATAAGCGTTATATCATTTTGTATTGCATATTGTAATCCAATTTCTTCCAATTCGGATTTATCAACAATTCTATATAAATCAAAATGCGAAATACCATCATAATTTTGAACAATAGTAAATGTAGGACTTGGCACAACAGTATTTTCACCACGCAAAGACCGAATAATTGCACGTGCGATTTCACTTTTCCCCATACCCAAATCACCATGTAAAGCAACCGTCGTTGGTGCTTTTAATTTTTTTGCAAAATCTTTTGCCCATTTTTTAGTTTCTTCAACATCTCTCAAAATAAATTCCATTACCCACACCTTTTATTCAACCAACAACAAATCATCTTCTAATTTATGAATTGTATCTCTAATTTCTGCAGCCTCTTCAAATTCAAGATTTTCTGCGGCCTTTTTCATCTTTGTTGTTAAACTTTTAATTTCTTTACGTATAGATTCTTCATCCATAACACCATTTTTAGTATAAACAAATTTTCGTGCTTTGTCAGTTTTTTCTTTACTTTCTATAACCTCTGCAAAAATAGGTTTTGATACTGTTTTTGGTGTTATTCCGTTTTCCATATTATATGCCTGTTGTTTGGCGCGTCTGCGTGCTGTTTCATCCAACGCTTCACGCATAGAATCAGTAACTTTATCGGCATACAAAATTACACGACCATTTGCATTACGTGCTGCACGCCCAATAGTTTGAATCAAACTGCGTACAGACCTTAAAAAACCTTCTTTATCTGCATCCATAATTGCCACCAATTCACATTCTGGCACATCCAAACCTTCACGCAATAAATTTATACCGACCAACACATCAAACTTTCCCATACGCAATTCACGTAATAATTCTATACGTTCAAGCGTATCAATATCACTATGTAAATATTTTGCCTTTACGCCATTTTCATTAAGATAATCCGTTAATTGTTCTGACATTTTTTTAGTAAGTGTTGTTACCAAAACCCTGCCCTTTGTTTTTTTAATTTCACACAACAAATCATCAACCTGATGTTCAATTGGTCGTACTTCACACAATGGGTCCAACAAACCTGTTGGTCTAATAACCTGTTCAGCCACAATACCATTTGATTGGTCAAGTTCCCATTGTGCAGGTGTTGCAGACACGAAAATAGTCTGTGGTCGCAACGCATCCCACTCATCAAAAGTCAAAGGTCTATTATCAACACATGATGGTAATCTGAATCCATATTGCGACAATGTTTCTTTACGCGCCCTATCCCCGCGGGACATTGCAGAAATTTGTGGTACTGTCACATGACTTTCATCAATAAACAAAACAGCATTTTTAGGTAAATATTCAAATAATGTTGGTGGTGGTTGTCCTGGCAATCGACCTGATAAATACCTTGAATAATTTTCAATACCACGACACGTCCCAGTACTTTCCATCATTTCTATATCAAAGTTGACCCTTTCGCGTAATCTTTGTTCTTCAACATATTTCATATTATCATGAAAAAATTTTAATCTATCATCTAAATCTTTTTTAATTTCTTTCAACGCCTGTAATACAGATGGCATAGGTGTTGCATAATGCGTATTGGGATAAATTGCAATTCTATCTAATTTTCTTAACTTTGCACCCGTCAAAGCATCAAATTCCCAAACTTCTTCAATTTCATCACCCCAAAAAGAAATTTTCCATCCAAAATCTTGCAAATGCGATGGAAAAACATCCAAAATATCACCACGGACCCTAAAATCACCACGCGTTGGTGCAACATCATTTCGTTTATATTGGATATCAACCAGATAGCGCATAACATCGCCAATACCTGTTTTATCGCCAATATTTAATACCAATCGCATCGAAGAATATTGTTCTGGCGACCCCATACCATAAATCGAAGAAACAGAAGAAACAACCACAACATCAGGTTCTTCCAACATTGCACGCGTTGCACTATGACGCATTCTATCCAACTGTTCATTAATGGATGCGTCTTTATCAATATAGGTATCTGTTGTTGGCATATATGCCTCGGGCTGATAATAATCATAATAAGAAACAAAATATTCAATATGATTTTTTGGAAAAAAAGACTTCATTTCTGTGTACAACTGTGCCGCCAAAATTTTATTTGGCGCCATAACCAATGCAGGTCTTCCCAATTCTGCAATAATATTCGCCATAGTAAAAGTCTTACCAGACCCCGTCACCCCCAACAAAACCTGTGATTTTTGACCAGAATTAACCCCATCAACCAATTCAGCAATAGCCGTTGGTTGATCACCCATAGGTTTATAATCACTTTCAAGATTAAATACTTGTTTTTTCATTTTTTTCTTCACAATACCTAATATAATTCTTTATAATGAAAAAACAAGGGACAAAAGAGAATGAAAAAACCACATATCAATCTACATACTGTTATTTGGTTATTTATAGTATTATTTTCTTTGGCGATAATGTCATTTATCGTAATTCCGCCTATTCTCAACATAAACAAATACAAATCACATTTTGAAAATATAATTACAGAACAAACTGGCATTGAAACAAAAATCAATGGCGACATACGCATAAGTCTGATTGGTCATCCAACAATTGTTGCAAACAACATAACTGTTCCAAATGGAAAAATTGGCAAAATATCATTTTCGATACCAACTAAATATATTTTTAATGTCGCAAACGCAACATTAAATAATAACCTAGAAATCACAAATGCAAATTTATCTATAACCAATCTGCACCCATACAACACAAGTCATAACATACACATCTATAATTCAAATATAAAATTCATTGATAAAGATTATAAAATTATTCGTGGCACATTGAACAACAAAAACTTTTCTGGCCAAATCAGAACGAACCAACACAAATACGACATAGATTTTACAAATAATGAATTCACCATAAAAAACAATAATAATAACTTGATAATAACCGGACTTTTATATCCAGATGGTACTGCAAATGGAACATTAAAAATAAAAACAAACAAAATAAATGAATGGTTTGAATTTACCGAACCAGAAATCAAAGAAACAATCGATTTAAGTATGAATTTCGATTGGGATGGTGCATACGGTTTTAATTTTTCAGAAATAACTGCAAATAATTTTTATGGCAACATAAAACTATCCCCCGACGGCCACAAATACATAGAATTAAAATCAACAAACGTGAATTATGATTTGTCTTTTCTGAAAGATACAAACAAATTATTTTATAACACAGATTTTAATATAGATTTATATGGCAATATGAAAATTGATGACAAAACAGAACATCATTTATTATTGATTGCATCTGGTCTGGGCGACAAAATAAAAATTGAAAAAATAGAAACAGACAATCTGGCATTATCGGGTGGGACAATAACAAAACAAGGACTCGAAAATACAGAAATAACATTTTTTGATTATTCCGAACCAACAACATGTTTATTCAGTGGCAACATACAAAATTGGAAATGTGAAAAATATTCTTATGGCGATATCACTGGTTCAATAATTGTTCAAAACGGCAAATACGAAATAAGCGCATCATCACGTTCACAAATGCCACCACTTGAAAAAATACAAACCATAGTATCCAAATTTGGAAAAACAGGAAAAATAGAATTTTCATTTGAAAACCAATCCGGTACAATATACATAACCCCAAAAGAAACAAAAATAGAATATACATTTGCACAAAATTCAACATTACAAGATTTAAACATTGATTTAAAATTTGTTCCAAAATTTATGTTATCCAGCCTTGGCAGTTATACACTTGAATCAAATAAAAAAACATTTTTACCATACGATAAAAAATGGACATTTTCATCCCAAGACAAACAATTTTACATAACCGGCGATAACATCAAAGATTGGTTTCCAAACATTAATTTCAACTATATTCGTGATTTACCATACATAATATCTGGAACATATAACAACGATAATATTGACAACTTAAACATTATTATATCCGGCATGGTATTTTCTGGGTCCAGAAACAAAAACGGATTTACATTAAAAACAAATGAATTAAATATAAACAATTTAATCAATTCTGAATATTTTGATAATTTTGAACAAGAAAAATTTTTAAGCAATCATCCAATTGCGACATTATTTCAAATACCAACAACAATATCTTTGTCTGCTGATAAAATGATTTATAAAGAAAAAACATATTCTAATTTTGTTTATTCACTTAAACCATCACACCAAGTATTTTCTATTTCAGACAATGATTTAGGAAACGCATTATTAATAATAGAAAAAAACAAAAACGAATACGATATATCATTACAATTAAACAAATATAAAATGCAAGAACCACTGTTAAATTATCCATCTCCATTAAACATAACAGACAGCATCATAACCGCAGAAATATCATTAAAAACAAACGGACAAACTGCAAATGATTTGCTTTATAATTTATCTGGCGATGTTGATTTAACATTTGAAGGCGGAATAATTTCTGGATTTGGGTTTGATAAATTTTATTCCAACGCCGACAACATAACCGGCTTAAATGCAGAATATGCAATATCTGACGCACTTGAACGTGGCGACACCAGAATAAAAAAAATAAAGATAAATGGATTTTATGACAACGGCAATTTTATAACATCACGTCCATTAACAATATCTATGCCACATGTTGACGGCGTTGGTAAAATAAATATTGAAGACAAACAAATGTCCGGAATATTTACATTTGTAATGCGTGGCACATCAACCAATCCATCAAACATAGAATTATTGATTTCACCAAATGGTGCACGTAAATATTCATTAACAGAAATAATGCAAAATTTTGATTCTGGATTTATGCGTGCATTTATTCGAACACACGACAAATTCTAAAACAAAGCCCCTTATTAAAAGGGGCTTTTATATTTAGTTTTTCTTTCTAACTTGAATATGAACTTCACGTAATTGTTGTTCTGTAACTTCACGTGGTGCACCCAACATCAAATCTTGACCGCGTTGATTTGTTGGGAACAAAACAACTTCACGTAAATTTTCTGCACCCAACATAATTTGAACCAATCTGTCCAAACCGAACGCACAACCACCATGTGGTGGAACACCATACTGAAACGCAGTGTACATACCACCAAATTTTTCTTTTACAACATCTTCACCATATCCAGCAATAGCAAATGCTTTAACCATAATTTCAGGATTATAATTACGCAATCCACCACTGCAAATTTCAGAACCATTTAACACCATATCAAATTGATTTGCCTTTATTTTCAAAGGATCACCATCTAATTCACCACGTGGCAAACTAAACGGATTATGACCAAAATCGATTTGACCTGTTTCTTCATTTAATTCATACATTGGGAATTCCTCAATCCAACAGAATCTAAATTCGTTTTTATCAATCAAATTCAAATCTTCACCCAATTTCAAACGTAATTTTCCAGCGGCCTTGGCAGCGTTTTCTGGCATATCACACACAAAGAATACCGAAGATTTATCGCCTGCAATTTTATGTAATTTTTCAACACGCTCTGCATCTAATTTCTTTGCCACAGGACCTTTTGCTTCATCTGCAAAAACGATATAACCCAATCCACCCAATCCTAATTCTTTAACGGCATATTCACCCAATTTATCAAACCAAGAACGTGGTTTATCTGAACTGTTTGGTGCCGGTATCGCACGCACGACCGCCCCATTTTCAATAGCATTTGCAAACACACCAAAATCAGAATTTTTGAAAACATCAGTTACATCAGAAATAACAATAGGATTACGCAAATCAGGTTTATCAGAACCATATTTCAACATTGCTTCATCATACGGTATATGTGGAATTTCCGGACATATTTTTGCATTTGGCACAAAATGTCTAATCATTTCTGGCATCAATTCATTACCCACAGCCTGAACATCTTGTAAATCAACAAAAGACATTTCAATATCTAATTGATAAAATTCCAACAATCTATCCGCACGCAAATCTTCATCGCGGAAACAAGGTGCAATTTGGAAATATCTATCAAATCCGGCAACTTGAATTAATTGTTTGAATTGTTGTGGTGCCTGTGGCAACGCATAAAACATACCATGATGATTACGTGATGGAACGATATAATCGCGTGCACCTTCTGGACTTGAAACCGTCAATATAGGTGTTTGGAATTCAGAAAATCCCATATCCCACATTTTATCACGAATATATTTCATAACTTTATTTCTGAATAAAATATTGTTATGCAAAGAATCACGACGCAAATCGACATAACGATATTTCAATCTTAAATCTTCGGACACAGACCCATCATCACCAAACACTTGGAAAGGCAAAATATCCGCATTAGTAAGAATTTCACAATTTTGTGCTTTAACTTCGATTTGTCCTGTTGGGATTTTATCATTAACAGCCTCTGCATCGCGGGCAACAACAACCCCCTGAATTTTTATAACAGATTCAGGTCTAATTTGTGCAGCAAATTCATCACCACCATCAAAAACACATTGTGTCACACCGTAATTATCACGCAAATCAACAAACAACAAAGAACCATGATCGCGTTTACGATGTACCCATCCAGATAAAATAACATCTTGCCCAACATTACTTTTGTTTAATTCACCGCAAGTATGTGTTCTATACTTTGATTTCAAAGTCAGCATTTTTTCACCTTTTTATTTATAAGTGCAAAATTCAAAAAATTTGTTTTCAGCACCTTTTAATTATTAAAATTCATTATTCCCAGGGGCGCAAAAAACTGCGCGGTGCCACCCTGTTTTATATCTTATTTTGATATTGAATTTAATATTCCGCGATTGTCGGACGCATCATCACATTAAAAACAACAACCTTATTTTAATCTTAAAAAACACATAATGCAATAACTAATCTATAAAAAATAAGTCAAGCACAAAATTTAATAAAAAACAAAAAATATAAATAAACATCATTGAAATAAAAAATCACTTTTGTTAGCATACACACCAAGGAACTTAAAAATGAACACAATCCTAGGTGAATTATTTGGTTATATTTCTGGTGCATGCACTGCGATTGCCTTTTTACCCCAGGCGATAAAATCCATAATAACGCGTGATGTATCTGGTTTATCACTCAGTATGTACATAATATATTGTATTGGTTTAATATGTTGGATACTATATGGGGTGTATTTACAATCTATTCAAATCATATTTTTTAATTCTATAACATTAGTATTCAATTCGATAATATTATATATGATAATAAAAACAAACAACCAACCAAAACGAAAGAAATAAAAAACACCCAATCGGGTGTTTTTTTATTCAGATTTTTTACTTTCAATATATTTTTTTAATCTTTCTAAAACTTCACAAGCATCCTTTTCATAATCGTTTAAGACACCATCAGAATTATTGTAAATTTTAATATCTAAAAAATCCCCAATTCTTTAATGGTGCCCTAAGCAAGAATCGGACTTGCGACTCGTCCTTACCAAGGACGTGTTTTACCACTAGACTATTAGGGCAACTTCAAAACAAAATAATTATAACCAATAAAGTAAAAAAATCAATATCAAAAAAAGGCTTACAAATTTGCAAGCCTTTTTTTAATATTGTCTTTGAAACTTTTTTTGTAATGCAATCAACAAATCATCTTTTTCATTGTTTTCATGCTTAACTATTTCAGGTTCTTTTTTTCCTTTAATCATATTTTGTACTTTTTCAACTGGGGAAACCACAGTCACATAACCTGAATTTTTTACATCAAATACCCCACCAAATCCAGCCATCCAAATATTTCTTCCGTTTTTACAACGACAACGCAAAGAAATAGTCTTTGTAACACGACTTAATCTAACATCTACATCAAATTTATATTCGTCATACTTATCTGTTTTAGCAACAACAGGTCTTTTCGCACAACAAATAATAACCTTTTTATCGCCATCATATTTACCCTGCAACGCTAAAAAATAAGGATCTGAATCCAAAGGATTGACCTTATTAGCCTTTTTTGTAAACCAATCAAAATAATCCATACAAAATCCTTTTTATTAAAACTAACAAACCAAGAAGATAACACAAATATCAAAAATGTCAAGTTTTTTTATAAAAACAAACAAATTATTTTACAAATATTTATTCATGGTATGTATCTAATGATGCATTACACATAACACTAACTGTATTTTTAAGATTCTTTTCGATTTTATTGTTCGCAAGAATCAAAGCTATTTGTTTTTTAGTCAAAAATCCCACATTTGCTTTTTGTAAATTTGGTTTATCTTCTAAGTTAAAACATTTATCAACATCCTTTAAAGACGGCAAATTTAATTCTGTTAAGCATTTATTATTATATAAAAAACCATCACCTATCTGTTTTAAATTTTTGGCATTAAATTTAGAAATTTGTTTATTTTGTGATATAAACATATGACCAACAACCTTTAAAGACGGTAAATCCAATTCTATTAATCCTTTATTATTACGCAAAAAACTCTCGCCAACCTGTTCTAAACATGGAGCAATAAATACAGAAATTTGTTCATTATCTTTCACAAAAAAATCAACAACTTTCTTCAAAGATGGCAAATTTAATTCTGTTAAGCCTTCATTAGCACACAAAAAACAATCACCTACATATTTTAACCTGGGTACAAAAAGTTGTTTAAGTTTTTTATTAAAACCCAAGAATCTATCAGCAATCTGTTCTACATTCGGTAATTTCAGTTCTGTTAATCCTTCATTAGTAGATAAAAAACATCCACCAATTTGTTCTAAATGTGGGGCATCAAATTTTGTTAATACTTTATTATCACATAAAAAACCATAACCAACACTCTTTAACGCTGGCAACTTCAATTCTGTTAATTCTTTATTATCATGTAAAAAACCATCCATAACATATTCTAAACACGGAGCATTAAATTTGGCAATTTTTTCATTACATGATAGAAAAAAACTATCAACTTCCTTTAATGTCGGCAAACTTAATTCTGTTAAGCCTTTATTAAAACTCAAAGAACTTTCACCAACCCGTTCTAAAAATGGGGCAAAAAATTTAGAAATTTTTTCATTACGCGATACAAAACTCTTACTAATAATCTTTAAAGACGGAAAATCCAATTCTGTTAATTCTTTATTACACTGTAAAAAACAATCACCAACATATTCTAACTTCGGTGCATAAACATTTCTAATATTCTCATTATATTTCAAGAAATTATCACCAATCTGTTTTACATCTTGTAAATTCAATTCTGTTATAATGCCGTTTTCAACACTTAATACATGAACATCATTAACAGAAATTATACGCTCTTGCTTGTTGTTTGGGTTGATACTAACTTTAATTTTCTTCAAATCATTCTTACCCTTAAACAAACTTTGTATAATTTTTGCGGTTCCTTTTTCTGATTCAACAATGGCTTTAACATCACCTGTTTTTGTATTTAATACAAAATAATCCAACATGATTTCATAATCTTTGTTTAATTTTGTAATCATGCTACCAAAAAAATAATAATCAGGTCCAAAATACACATTTTCTATTTCGTAATTAAAATACACAAACTGGTCATTAACCATACGATAATTACTAGGCAACGGAACATTTGATATATTAAAATCTACATGAAAATATTCTTTTAATGCATTTAACAAACCAGGAATAATATTATCTGGATTGGAATTAAAAGTATTATCTGGGTCATTTACTGTATGATTATAACGATTTTTTATTGATATAAAACCACCACCTTTTGCAACCTGGATTGATATAACCGATGTTCCATATTCATCCTCGCGTTCTGGATGTTCAGATGGTTTGATGTCGTCTACATTCTTTTTAACAGCATGAATAATATAATAATTTTTATGACGTGCCGGATCACGAAAAGTACATAATTTTTCGTCCGTTCTATAATATTTTTCAATCGAATTTTTATCTTCTTGTGTTTTTACAACAAATGCATTATACCCAGCATCATCTAATAATTTTATAGGGTCTTTATCTGTTTTATATACCGATGCTTGTTGTTTTTTATAAACTTCACGAATAGCAGGTACCAATGCTTCTATTTTCTCTGGGTCATTACCAGCAAATTCTAAAATATGTGCAAGATTTGGAATATCTAATAATATATTATCACGCAAAACCTTGGCGACAGCCTCACCATTTTGTTTTTTTATTATTTTAAACATTACATCGGTATCCACTTCTGTCATATTTGTCCTTTTATAACACGTTTATCATACCAAACTTTAAACATTATCACAACATTTTAATAAAAAAAACCGGTAATCAACCAGTCTTTCATCTTGGTAGCGGGAGAGGGACTCGGACCCCCGACACGTGGATTATGATTCCACTGCTCTAACCAGCTGAGCTATCCCGCCATTCTAAAAATCCTTGCTATTATAAACATAAAAATTTCAAAAGTCCACAAAAAAACACTTGTGTCAAAAAAGTATATTGTAAAAAAAGAAAATTTATGATATTATGCAAATTATGAAAAAAACTACATTTGCTATTTTATCTATTTTTCTACCTGCGTTATGTTTTGCAGATGACAGTTTGCAAATATGCGACCCAAATATGCGTAATCCATTTACTGGCACATATCGTCATCAATTTGCATTTGGCATTGGCCAGGGTTTTGACACCGGAATAATCGTTCCACCACCAACCAGACTTGTGCCTTTTTACATTGGAACCGTTCAATACTCACAACCAACCACTTTTTTTAGAATACCGGCGCGTCGTTCTATAAACATATCTGAAACATTGGGATTGGGTGAAAAATACGGTTGGAAATGGCAAGATTACACAATACCAATGGCATATGTCACCGAAGATATCGCACTATTCCGTTGGAATCGCTTGTACGGTGGCGTTGGTGCTGGTGTTGGATTACAGGCAAAACAAAACAAACGTTTGGGTGCAAAATTATTGTTCCAATTCAAAATAACATTTGGATATAACATATCCAAAGAATGGGCACTTGAATTCTTTGTTCAACATTTTTCAAATGCCAACACTTCCGAAGACAACCATTCTTACGCATTTTACGGACTTGGTGCAACATATAATTTTTAATAAATTACCACTCTATCGGTGTTTTGGAATTTGCAATCAAATAATCATTTGCACGTGAAAAATGTTTATTTCCAAAAAATCCACGATATGCAGAAAGCGGTGATGGATGAACACTTTTAAGAATCAAATTTTTTGACGCATCAACAAATTCAGCTTTCCTTTGTGCATAACTGCCCCACAACATATAAACAATATGTTCTCTTTTTGCGACCGCACGAATAACCGCATCCGTAAATTGTTCCCAACCATGTCCTGCGTGCGATGCCGCCAAATGTGCCTGAACGGTAAGCGTTGAATTTAATAACAACACGCCCTGCTTTGCCCATTCTGACAAATCACCATTTGTAATACTTTTTCTGCCCAAATCAGATTCTATTTCTTTATAAATATTTATAAGTGATGGTGGCAAAGCAACACCATTTGGCACAGAAAAACAAAGTCCATGTGCCTGCCCCGGTTCATGGTACGGGTCTTGTCCAATAATAACAACCCTGACATCATCAATAGGACACAAATTAAACGCATTAAAAATATTCTTTGGTTCTGGATAAATTTGCTTACCAGATAAATATTGATTCCGTACAAAATCAGTCAATTTTATAAAATAATCTTTATTAAATTCATCTGCCAATGCAGCCGCCCAAGATTCTTGTATTTTTACATTCATAATTTTATCAATCCTTGTTGACACGCCTTCCACAAAACAACATCAATATATCCGCGTGGTAAATTTGTTATTTTTGCCATATATTCAAACATATTATCACATGCAGATTTAATATCATCACATAAATTTCCATTATCTATTTTCGCTACATCAATACCTGCATACTTTGCCCCCAATCTTTGAATCCAAACATCATATTTAACAATATCTTCACCTAAATTTCGTGCCAAATGATTTGCAGTAATTTTTCCAACATGTGGCAAACTTTGTAAAAACTTTAATTTATCATCCAAAGAATTCAATTTATAATAATTATCACAAAAATCCACACGATTATTCCAAATTTTACAAATCGCATTTATTTTATTTTTATTATTAAACACCTGGACAAGCACATCATAATTTGCACCATTATTTTTAACAATATTGCAAATATTCGCATGAATTTTTTTTGCTGTTTTTTGTGAAAAACCACCAGCCAACACAACATAAAAACAGGCAAAAGCAAAATCATCAGGATTTAACTTTTGCCTATGTTTCAAATTTTGTTTAATTTCATCAAAAGACTTATCATCACAATCCAACCCAAGTTTTCGCAATTTAGAATCTAAATCAAAAAACCATTGTTTTGTAAATGATTCTATCATTATTACACATCCAACGTTGCATTCAAAGCATTTTCAACAATAAAGTCGCGACGTGGTTCAACAACATCACCCATCAACATAGAAACAACTTCATCCGCCTGTGATGCATCTTGAATACGAACCTGGAACAAAGAACGATTATTTGGGTCCATTGTTGTTTCCCATAATTGTTCAGCATTCATTTCACCCAAACCTTTATATCTTTGAATCTTTAATCCGTTTTTAGCATATTCAAACGCAGTATCTAATAATTTCAAAGCACCCCAAATTTTTTGTGATTTTGCTTTCACTTTCAATACCGTTTGTTTAGAAAATATATCAATCAATTCATCACGCCCATCCATACGTTTCCACGCACGAATTTCAGCAGAATTAATTCTTTCGCGTGGCAACACATGTGTTTCTGTCACACTACGCAAAGTACGTGTCACAACAATTCCAGAATCATCCGCAGATATTTTCCAACCTCGTTCAAATTCCAATTCTTCATTATCCAACATATTTGCAGCCGCGTTCATATTTTCTTGCGTTTCATCTTCCAAAACTTTATTCAACGCCAATGCTTCTATAAAACGCAAAGGCATAATATGATTAAGTGCCTGCAAAATATTTCTCATATTTAATATCAAACCAAGCAATCTCTTAAAATCAGCCCCAGATATTTGAATTCCACCGGCTGTTTCAATCAATCCATCTGTTGTCAATTGTTCCATCAAATAATCATCCATTTCCGCCTGATTTTGAATATAAATCTGTTGTTTTCCACGTGTCACACCATACAAAGGTGGTTTTGCAACATAAATATATCCACGTTCAATCGCTTCTGGCATATGTCTATAAAAGAACGTCATCAACAATGTCTGAATATGCTGTCCATCGACATCGGCATCGGTCATGATAATAATTTTATGATAACGCATTTTTTCAATATCGAATTCATCTTTACCGATTCCAGTACCCATTGTTGTAATCAACGCACCAATAGTATCCGAAGACAACATTTTATCAAAACGCACACGTTCAACATTTAAAATTTTTCCACGCAAAGGAAGTATCGCCTGTGTTTTTCTATCACGTCCCTGCTTTGCTGTACCACCAGCCGAATCCCCCTCAACTATAAACAATTCGCACTTTTCAGGGTCTTTTTCAGAACAATTTGCCAATTTACCTGGCAATCCACCCAATTCAGGTCCTGTCTTTTTTCTTGATAATTCGCGTGCTTTACGTGCCGCTTCACGTGCGGTTGCAGCCTCTACGATTTTATCAACAATCATTTTAGCAATTTGTGGATTTTCGTCTAAAAATTCATATAACATTTCAGACACAGTACTTTCAACGAGTGGTCTAACCTCACTAGATACCAATTTATCTTTGGTCTGCGAACCAAATTTTGGGTCTGGAATTTTAACACTAACAATACTTGTTAAACCCTCACGAAAATCTTCACCAGATAAATTAATATCTTTTTTATTTACTTTTTCACCAATATATTTATTGATTGCACGTGTAAGTCCGGCACGAAATCCCGCCAAGTGCGTTCCACCATCACGGTTAGGAATATTATTAGTAAAACAAAGTGACGTTTCAGTATATGCAGTTGTCCATTGTAAAACAATTTCAATATAAGTATCTTCAATTTGTTTAATCATTTGAATAGGATCTGGATTTAATAATTCTTTACTTTTATCCAAATAAGTTGCAAACCCTTTTAACCCATCAACAGAATGAAATTCACGTTCAACTTTTTCCGCCCCACGCAAATCTTCTAAAACAATTCTAACATTTGCATTAAGATAAGATTGTTCACGCAACCACACTTCCAAAGTATCAAAATTAAACCTAGTTCCTGTAAATGTTTGTGGCGATGGTAAAAATGTCACTTCCGTACCATGTTCGTGGCCACTTTTATTTTCTGTAATTTTCAAATCAGATGTTGGAACACCATCAGCAAAAGACATAAACGCTTCTTTATCACCACGCCAAACACGAACTTCTAACCAAGTGGACAACGCATTAACCACAGAAACACCCACGCCATGTAATCCACCAGAAACCTTGTACGCACCACCACCTTCGTTATCAAATTTACCACCAGCATGCAATTCGCACATAATAAGTTCCAGCGCACTACGTCCACTTTCATGATTTATATCAAACGGCATACCACGACCATTATCACGAATTGTCACACTGCCATCAGTATTCAAAGAAACATACACTGTATCAGCATATCCAGCCATCGCTTCGTCAATAGAATTATTGACAACTTCGTAAATCATATGATGTAAACCATCACCACATTCGCCGACATCACCAATATACATTCCAGGTCTTTTTTTAACAGCCTCTAACCCTTTTAAAACTTTAATTGAATCACCAGTATATTCATTATTTACAGTCATCTATAAATCCTTTCTTTTTTTGCTAGATAAAACATAGCAATTTCTGGTATAATTATCAAGAAAAAAGGTTAAAATTTATCAAAGGAGATTTTTATGAAATTCAAGTTATTATATTTCGGTGATATTTTTGTCAACCCAAAAAAACGTGCACAACATATCGCTGATATTCGCATGCAATTTCATCCACAATTAAAACGTTTAATTGAACATAGTCCTTGGGATAATTTAACAAAATATATGCTACCAAACGCGGAAAAATCACCAATTATCACCCGACATGTTGGGGGCATAGATTGGAACCCGATAATAAGCCCAAACTTGAATATGATTGCAGAACTTGATATTTTGATGATGCACCCTGAAATTGTTGGTGTTGCACATTCTGATATTGATAATCGCGTAAAAACAATAATGGACGGACTTCGTTGTCCCCAGAATGAACACGAGGTTGGACAAAACACCCCGACAGACATAGGTCCAATTTATACATTACTTGATGACGACCATTTGGTTACAAAACTAACCGTAAACACCAGTCATTTATTGGCGCAAAATGTATTTCCATGCGACCATGAAATAACCCCCGATTCTATATTTATGCTGATTGATGTAAATGTTCGACTTACCGAAGGAACATTGGAAAACTTGCCATTTATGGTGTAAACATATAAAAAACAGGTAAAAAACAAATATGCCAACCACAAAAGTAAAAATATTTGATAAAACTTACAATTCATATGACGAAGAAAATGCCGTCAGTTGGCATGACTATTTACCAGACTTCTTTGCCACAAAACAGCACTTTTCGGCAAAAGAATACTATGATTACGTCATAAAAAACCATCCTGAATACAAAAGTATTTTCAAACCATCAGAAAAACAAATTCAAAAAATGATAATTGATAAACTCGGTTATGCTACTTTGGATGGTGCAACCAGTGTACCTAGTCTGAAAAAAAAGTACGGTATAGATATTGGTGAAAAATACATATACCCAAAAAATATGACAGATATAGAATACAATGCTTACTTGCTGGACACCCTTGGCATAACCCCACTCAGCAATAATATAACCGTACAATCAAAATCTGATGCATATTACGAGGCTTGGCAACATCTTCATTATGACAAAACCAAACACCTTGAAAAAGTCCAATCATTATATCAAGAATTAGTATCTTTAAATCCAAAACTAAAAACAATAAATATAAATTTAAACGATTATAAAAAAATACGTCAACTAATAGCCGGGGCAACTTACCAATTTCCACTAGAAGATATATCACTATTTATCAATGCCACCCCAGAAGAAAAAAACAAGGCAAAAGAAAACACCAAACTTCTTAGAAAAAAATATAATATTGAAATTGGATGGGTACTTTCTGAATCAACAATTAAAAAAATTGAATCACAAATAAAATCACACGATTTACAACAAGCAATTACAAAAATACAAGCCAAACAAAACAACAAACAAAATTTGACACAAACTTTAATTCAAGGTAAAACCTTTAATAAATTATGATAAAATTGTTGTAATTTGATCTTGCATTTGAAATGTTGCCAACACCACCCACGCAATAATAACAGACACCAACAAAATTCCAACACTATTTAATGTTGAAGAAATTGATTCCATTTTTCGTACAGATTCATCCAAATAATCATTTGCCAATCTGGACACATTACGTGCAAAATCGTTCATTTCTGAATAAACGGTTAAATCACCAATAATTTCAGGACTTGGGAAATCAAGTTTTGTATTATACAACGCAACACCTAAATTATCACCATTTGCAATATATCGCAAAGTTTTAAGCAAAATATTTTTCAAATACGGATTTGCATTATCAGCCAACAATCTAATTGCATCAGGCATCGCAACCCCCGCAGACACCATCGCCGACAAAGACATCAACCATCCAACCGAAGTATGCAATTTATAAACATTCCAAGGTGGCAATTTATCAAATGTGGTTCTTAAAAAACCGGTCCAATTTGGCAAACTCCACACGATAAACAAAACAAAAATTATCATAATAAAAGCAATACCCTTCCAATAATTCATACAAAAATTAGAAATAACAATCAAAGAATTTGCCATTCCTGTCCAAACAACATCTTTACCGGCAGCTTCTGCCAATGGCGGGACCAAATAAATACCAACCATAACAACGATTCCAAAAGTCAATAACAATAAAAACAAAGGATATGCAATTGCACTACGCATTGCTCTTTTAATACGTCCAATACCATCAACAACACGCCCTATATTTTCCAAAGCAACCACTAAATCACTAATATTCGCAGATGTCAGTAACAAAGTTTCTTCTGCTGGCAACCATCCCTTGGTTGCATCTGCAAAACTCATTCCACGTTCCAGATTTTTTTGCCATTGACGCATAGCAATCGCATACGGTTCATCTGGTTTTCTGCCATTATAAGATTCTATTTTTTCTCTTAATCTTCTTACATGAACATCAACTGTTCTGGCGTCGCCAATGTAGTCATAACCCCATACGATATTAAGAAGGTTATCTCTACTATATACTTTTCCCGGATTATTCATAAGAAGGTCTAATAAA
>CALCGS010000087.1 GCA_937901165.1 uncultured Alphaproteobacteria bacterium | reverse complement strand
CTTCGGCTTTAACCGATTTTTCTTTGGTTTTTACACGTGTTAACATTTCATCCAAAGTTTTACGTTCAAACAACATACCACGCAACATCGCCAACGCATTTTGATTTTTACTATAAAATTCAAAAACTTGTTTTGGATCTGGGTAATGTGATGCTTCTTCCCAAATAGCGCGTTGCAAATCTTCACGCGTCACTTCGACTTTGTTATGACTGCCCCATTCTGCCAAAATCAAGCCCAATTTTACACGACGTTCCGCCTCTTTGCGTTCAGCTTTTTCATCCCACTTACATTTTTCACCATCGCATTCGTGATTACAATGACTATGTTTGTGTTCATGTTCTTGTTTGGCCATATTTAATTCTTGTTCGACCAATATTTGTGGTAAATCTAATTTAACCTTGTCAGCCAAAACATCCAACAATTCATTACGCATACCAGATTTTGATGCTTCGTCATATTGTTCATTTAAAACATTACGAATATGTTCGCGTAATTTTTCCACAGATTCTTGACCAACTTCTTTTGCCAAATCATCATTTAATTCAGGCAAAATATGTTTACGAACTTCATGCACAAAAACTTCAAATTTTGCATTTTTACCAGCCAAATTTTCAGCATGATATTCTTTTGGGAATTTTACATTTACATCAAATTTATCGCCAGCCTTGTGTCCGATAACCTGGTCTTCGAATCCTGGGATAAATGCACCAGAACCCAAAATTAAATGATGTTTTGTTGCTTCGCCCCCTTTGAAAGCGACATCGCCCACAAAACCCTTAAAATCGATAACCGCAGTATCACCATCTTTTGCGACATATTTTGCATCTTGTTTTTCTGCAACGCTACGACTTTTTCTTATATTTTCAATTGCCTTTTCAACTTCGGCTTCGTCTAATTTGGTCACCTGTTTTGTCAAAGTGATTTTTTCTAAATCTATTTCTGGCAAACTTGGCAAAACATCAAATTCCAATGAATATTCTGCATCCTTACCAATTTCCCACCCCTGCAAATCAGCCTTTGGTGCACCTGCCAAACGAATTTTTTTATCCGCGACATATTTATTCAAATCGTCATTCATCAATTTATCGATAGCCTCGCCGTATGCAGAAGCATTATACTTTTGACGCAATACAGAAAGTGGAATATGTCCTGCACGAAATCCAGGCATTTTAGCCTTTTTACCATATTCTGTTAAAATTTTATCCGCAGCATTTTGCAAATCATCCGCAGAAATAACCCCATTAACAGAATAATGCAAATCTTTGATTTTTTCTTTTTTAATCATAATTCATCCTTTAATATACATAAAAGCAGTTCGATTATACAAATAAAATTTTATAAACGCAACATAAAGATACATTTTTCAACATAATAAACTAACGCATATTATTGCGACTATACCGATATAAAAAAAGTCGTTGATAACAACGACTTTTATACACATATTAACGTTTACTAAACTGTGTCGAACGACGAGCCTTGCGAACACCATAGTGTTTACGTTCAACAACACGACTATCACGTGTCAAGAATCCAGCCGCCTTTAATACAGCACGCAAATCTGGTTCTGCGATTTCCAATGCTTTTGAAATACCGTGTTTAACCGCACCAGCCTGACCTGACAAACCGCCACCTTGAACCATTGCAACAACATCATATGCAGTTTCACGTTTTGTCACACCAAAAGGTTGTGCAATAATCATTTGCAACACAGGACGACGGAAATATTCCTTCATAGCAACACCATTTACAACGATATTACCCTTACCTGGTACCAAATACACACGTGCAACAGAATCTTTACGTTTACCAGTTGCATATTTTGCATTATTTAACTTAACCTCTGCAACCTTTACAGTTGTCTTTTTTGGGGTCGCCTTAGTTGCAGTTTTTGTTGCAACTTTTTTAACTGTCTTTTTTGCTTCTGTCATTATTCGCCCCTTTTATTTTTACGATTCAAACTAGCAAAATCAATAACAATAGGATTTTGTGCACCGTGTTTATGTTCAGCCCCAGCATAAACATGCAATTTTGTTAAACGTTTATTTGCCAAAGCAACCGCGGTACGACGTCCCATCATACGTTTTACAGCATTTGTCACCAATTTTTCTGGTTTTTCTGCACGCATTTGTCCCAAAGTACGTTCTTTGATACTACCTGTCCATAAAGAGTGCCAAAAGAATTTATCTTTATCAGCCTTGTGTCCAGACAAAGCAACCTTAGCAGCATTAATGATAATAACATGATCACCACAATCCATATTTGGTGTCCATGTTGGTTTATTTTTTCCACGCAAGATGTTCGCAGTAAATGCCGCCAAACGTCCCAACGTACAATCAGTTGCATCAATTAAATACCATTTTGCATCTAATTCGCAACGTTTCAACGATTTTGTTGATAACATATTTATAACCTTTTTTTCAATTCAAACGACACTATTATGTCTGAACACCGCAGAAAAGTCAAGCAAAATTTATACGGTATTATTATACCATATACAAAAATAAATTTTTCGTTATACTTGAAATCAGCATATTTTTATAGTAAAATCACATTAAAGCGCCCATGGCTCAATTGGATAGAGCAACAGATTTCTAATCTGTGGGTTGCAGGTTCGAGTCCTGCTGGGCGCGCCAAAATTAAAACCGGTTTTTATTTTGCTTTGCAAGCCCCAGGACGAGAACCGTAAAAGGTTCGACACGATAGTTGGTTCGCACAAGTGATAACGCAGTGCAAACCTTACGTGTGGTGAGCAATGCGAACAATCCTGTCGGGTGCGCCAAAATTAAGTTTTTTTCTATTTTATTCTTGTTTTTGTGCTTGCTTTATATTACAAATTTCCTGTAAAGAAAGGGTTTTTATCTTATGAACAAGTTGATTGCTTTTGTGCTATTATTTTTAATAACAGGATGTAATAGCGTGTATTTTACCCCAAATTCTTTGAATACAAATAGAGAGTTTTATGCTTTGCGTGGCGGTTTTACAATGCGGCGACAAATAAAACAAACAATGGCAGAACGCGGATACAAAGTACGTGTTGGCAAATTGAAAAACGCCAGTTCCAATGAAAATTTTGACGTGGAAACAAATTATATCCCAAATAAAAATGTATATGTTGTCAAAGTTGTTGAAAAAGCGGAAGTATTTAACCCGTTTTGGTGCATATTTAATGGATTTTGGTGGTGGCGGTTTAATGTATCTATTGCCGACCAAAATACAGGGCAAGAATTGATGTCTTGGCGTGGACGCGGTTGCGCAAACAGTTCTATAAAAAAACTGGAAAACATATTGAACCAGATGGAGATGAAAAAATAAAAAAGTTTGTAAAATATAAAAAAAAAATTGGTGTTTTAAAAAGGGAGAAAACACCAATTTTTTGTTTGTGGGCT
>CALCGS010000086.1 GCA_937901165.1 uncultured Alphaproteobacteria bacterium | reverse complement strand
AAGGGTTGGAAATTGGTTACGGGTTCATCCAACTAAAAAAGCCCACAAACAAAAATTGGTGTTTTCTCCCTTTTCAAAAAACACCAATTTTTTTTATATTTACATTAAAAATAAAAAACGCCCAAATGGGCATTTTTATCGATTCTTTGTATTTGATTCTTTCAGTTTTTCGAAAAATAACCGTTTCTGATTTTCTAATGTTATGTTTCGGACAAATACATGTTCTTCCCATGCATCTGTTGAACCTATTATAATTGCTTCTTTTTGTGTTGGGGTTTTTATTGCTTTGTGGTGAATTGTGCGAAATTCCACCATATCGCCACGCAAAGATGAAGTATAATCGTCAAGAGTATTTGCGTCTTTAAAACGAATGTTAATATTGCCCAATCTTGGATTATATGCACGCATCCATTCTCCATCTGAAATGCGCAAAACCATTGCTATTGCCATTTTTAACCCTCTTTTTGTTAGTTATTTATATAAACAATAGTACAAAAATACCAAAAGTCAAATATAGTATTCAAAAATAAAAACCGCAGTTTCCTGCGGGTAATTCTGGTGCCAGTTGTCGGACTTGAACCAACGACCCTCTGATTACAAATCAGATGCTCTACCAGCTGAGCTAAACTGGCAACAAAAATACTATACATATTATAAAGATAAATATCAAGTATTATTTTCCGTTGCTGAATTTGGTCAACAAGGATTTGACGCGCATATTTTCAGCCTTGATTTTTTCCAATTGTTCTAAATCACTGTCGATTGTGATTGTTTGGGTTTGTTCTTTAAATTTTTTTATCAAATTTTCAGACCAAAGATTCAATGCGGTTATAATGTATTCTGAACTTGAAAAATGATAATTTCTTGCTTTTTGTTCTGGTGTTGGTAATAAATAATGCAGGGTGTTCGTGGTATTATCAATGGATTTGGATAAAATATTTCCAAGTTGATTATCTAATTTCTGTTTTTCGTTTGTTATTTCTGCAATATAATATTCTAACGCGATTTTTAATATATTTAAATCAGCGGCAGATTGTATGTGTATAAAATCTGTTGACATTGTTTTTCTTTCCTGTGTTTTTTCAGTTTGTTTATTTTGTATATTATCAGACGATTGAACTGCACGGTCGCCCAATGGGTCAATAATTGGTTGTTTATATTGTTTCGGTTCTATTCGCGGTCTATGATTTTTTGGGGGGACGTTTATATTATCTGTTTGAATTTGTGGTGTTATTATTTTTTGTTCGGGTAATTTAGGTTGCAAAGTATTTGATATGTCTGTATCAGCAGTATTATTTTTTTCCAAATCTTGTTGCGATGTTGGTTGTATATCAGATGTATTCAAATCATTTGTTGTGTCGGCATCAACATGTTCAATATTAATGGTTGTTTGATTTGATTTTTCTAATTCAGCGATTAAATCGGAAACGTTTAGATATGATTCCAGTTTAATTGGATAACCATTTTTATCCAGTTGTTTTTTTGCATAATCTTGCAATTTTTTATATTCTGTATGATGTTTTTTACTGCCTAAATGATTTTCTAAAAACGCAATTGCTGCAAAATATACATTGTTATCACGATGAATAATTGACCATATAATACGTTTTCTGCCTGTTTGGGCATTACCAGACGGGCTTTGGCAAAAGCATGCTACATTTTTTAATTTTAAAGACGCTTCATTACTTTCTTGATTTGCATCATTTATAAAAGTAACTTTGCCTAAATTGCCTTGCAAAGATGGGGCGAGATTGATTTTTTGTACATTTTTCAACAATGTTAGTGTGTCGGATTTTGATACCGATTTTTTTATATCATCCCATACGGTTGGATTTATATATTTTTCAATTAAAATTGTTTCTTTTGTTTTTTGTACGGAAACATCTTGCTTTATGGCAATACTTTTTTGTGTTGGAATATTTTGTTCTGGTTCAGTTTGTTTGTCTTTACCAATATATTCAATAATCAAATTATACATTTTTTCATAATCATCAGATTTTACACATGGAACCGGTTGCCCATTTTGCATAAATGTTTCAACGCTGATTGTTGATTTATTTTTGTTTACACATTGTTGAACATAGCGTTTCAAAATTTTATCATCTGGTATAGATTCTATAAGTTCATTTTTTTCTGCACGCAGTTTGGCAATAATTTCATTACGATTCAACCAATCTGTATTTTTTTCTAATATTATTGATGATACTGGTGATGATGTTTTTTGTGGAACGATGGTGTCTATTTGTTTATTTGCTTCATCAAATATATTTTGTAGTGTTTTTTTCCCATCTGTTATAATGATATTTGGATGTTTTTTTATAAATTCACACGCCTGATTTTGTATGTCGGGATTTTTATCATTAACCTTATTCAATAAACTAGTTTGTACAATTATTTTTTTTAATGTTTTTGGAAATGATATTGATAATAATGTCGAAAAATCATTAATTGTATATGTTAAATCAACAGAAGTTGTACCTTCTGGAAATTTAGTGGTTGGTGTGATAAAATCAATTTTTTTACCATTTGTATCAACTATATTTTTTATATGACTGCAATCCAGTTTTCCAGAAATTTCGTGTGGTAATTTTATAAAATGCTTTACACCGGAACACGAAAAGCAACCGTGAATTGTGATATTGCTGAAATCAAATGGTTGTTTTGTTTTTGAAACATCGATATCGTGGCATATTGTATATTTTGTGTTTGAATCCAAATCAAAAAAATTGTGTTCTATAAAATTACCGTTTTCTATTGTTATAACAGTACATTTATCTTTTCCAGATTTAAATTTTCCATAATTTTCAAAATCCTTGGTGAAATCATTTATTATGCAGTCAGGTATAAGTAATTTACATAATGTATTTTCTATAAAAATTTTGTTACTATTTTCATCATGGTTATTCCAGTCGTGTTTTAATAACGTACAAATAATATTTGCTATCATAATATTAATATCTTGTTTTGTCTTTTCAGGGATAGACTGGTCATCAAATGGAATTTTGTTGCATAAAGCAATTAACAGAGTATAAACTAGCAGTTGATTATTATTTGATATTTTATCAGCGATAATCTTTTTAAACTTTTTTGGGGTTTTATCAATCTTTGTGGTGAAATAATTAATAAGTAGTTGCAGTATTTCTGTGTCTTGATATTTGTGTGTTTCTGATACATACACAGGATACGGAGATAAAATGTTTGATTTTACCAAATTAGTATAAAATTCATCACCGTATTGCTCTTTCATTTTTTTTACAGAATTTTTATCAAAAATCAGCATCAATGTTGTTGAAGCGTTTGTATAAGACTCTAAATTATAGGGGATGTTTTCGCCATAAATAAAATCTAATACATCTTGCATTCCATACGGATTGGGAAAATAAAAATAGGATGCAGACACTTGTAATTTTTTAACAGTTTCATCATCGATATCAGATATTGATTTGTTCAAAAACATAAAATCACTAGTGATTTGTTTTTTGGGGGTGGGAGGATTGTTGCAAATGTTTTTTGTTAATTCTGCCATATTGACAACATGTTCAAAAAAACGCATATCATCGGGTGTTATATCATTTATTGTGTCGCTCATTATTTTTCCTCGTTGATTATTGTATTAGTATTATATGTACAAAATTGTATTTGTCAACAAGATGTTGGGTCAATCCCATAAAAAACACCGATATTATCGGTGTTAAATTCTGGTGCCAGTTGTCGGACTTGAACCAACGACCCTCTGATTACAAATCAGATGCTCTACCAGCTGAGCTAAACTGGCAACAAAACACATACTACATATTTTATTTAGTAATATCAAGCACAAAATAACAAAAAATTAAAATTTTTACTTGCTTTTATTAAATAAGACTTAAAAATATACATAATATTATTACAAAGGTGATAAAATGAAAATACCTGAACTTTTGGCACCTGCGGGAACATTGGATGCTTTCAAGACTGCGGTTTTATATGGGGCGGACGCTATTTATGCGGGACTTCCTGGTTTTTCTATGCGTGCACGTGCAAAAATAGATGTCGAAGGTGTAAAACAGGGAATTGAATTTGCACATTTACATGGCAAGAAAGTTTATTTGGCATTTAACTTATTTGCACATGACAGGGATTTTGTTAATATGCCACGTGTCCATGAAGTCATAGAATATTTGAAACCGGATGCTTTGATTGTTGCTGATGCTGGGGTTATGGTTTGGGTGCGTGAACATTTTCCGGAAATGCCAATACATATTTCGACCCAGGCGAACATTTGTTCTGCATCGTCTGTAAAGTTTTGGCAACGTGCAGGGGCATCGTTATGCGTTCTCGCACGTGAGGTTTCGCATCCAGAATTTGTCAGTATTCGTGAACAATGCCCTGATATAAAATTGGAAATTTTTGTACATGGTGCAATGTGTATGGCATATTCTGGACGTTGCTTGCTATCTAATTTTATAACCGGTCGTCCATCAAATCGTGGTGCGTGTGCGCAGTTATGTCGTTGGAATTATGATGTTATACTGCGTGAACGTGAATCTGGGGTTGAAATGCCAATAACCGAAGACGAACGTGGTGCATACATAATGAATTCGCGTGATTTGTGTTTGATGCCACGTTTGGCAGATGTATTGGAATCACAACCTGATTCATTAAAAATAGAGGGTCGCAATCGCAGTGAATATTATGTTGGTTCTGTGGTTCGTGCATATCGTGCGGCAATAGATGCGTGGGCAAAAAATCCATCAGAATTTAATCCAGATGAATTTATGCAAGATTTGAATATTTTGGAATCCAGGGGTTATACAACTGCGTTTTTTGATGGACCACTTCCAGCCTCTGCACATAATTACGAAACAACACGTTCTTCATCTGATTTTCATGCGGCAGGTGTTATAACAAATGTTGGTTCTGATAACATAACATTTGAACTAAGAAATGAAATATGCACTGGCGATAGCATAACATTTTTATTGCCGATGCATGAAAGTCTAACGATAACTTTGGATGAAATCAGAAACGCTAAAAATGGTGAATTATTACCAAAAATGTCTGCGGGTCAGGGGAATAGTTTACTGATACCTTGGTCAAAAATCCCACCAGAATATAAAAATAAAATGGTTGAATATGTTTTGGCATATAAACATAAATAACCATTTAAGAGATTTTTGTATTAAATTTTTTTCAGGCACTACGTTGATTTGATTTTTGTTGCAACAAAATACGAATGTTTTCAGTAATGGTTTTTTGTTGTGCATTGTTTGCTTCGCGGTTATCAACGTTTTTATTAACATCAGCCAATACAGAATTTATATTTTTCATTGCGATTTCGATTTGCTTTGTTCCATATTTTTTTAGTGTTTCTGTTTTTGTGCTATTTTTTTCAGAAGTTTCATTTCCTTGAAAAGTGTTTTCGTTATCTTTACTAATCATGATGTGTTTGGGCCAAGTATGCATATGCAGATTATTTATTTCTTTTAGTATATCCAGCATAATTCTGCCATTTTTTCTAGATTTTACAAAAGAATCTATTTGTGATAATGATGTTTGCCATGCCTGTCCCAGTTTTGTGCCGTTTTTATCCCAATTTATACAAGTTAACCCAAAATATAATTGAAAATAAGATTTTGATATATTGGCGACAACTTTTTCAGGCAAATTGAGTTTTTGACTAACTTTATTTATTATGTCTTTTTGTACTTCTGATGGAACCAAAATAGCATTCAAAGGGGTTTCTTTATTCATTTTACACTCCTTTTTAGGTGGTGGTTAACTCTTCACTTATTAATGTAGAAATATTGTCTAAAAATTCAAGTGTTTACATGCTTTTTTATTTGGTTAAGCAAATTTTTGACTTTTTTCCTGTTTTTGGTACAATATAAGGTTGTCTTGCTACAAAGCGTGTTATTGCCAATAATGGGTGATGCGGGCAAGAGGGTGGTTTTGCCAATAATGGGGGCCATTTGTGTTTCATCTAAAAAAATAAGGAGTTATACAGATGAAAAAATCTTTGAAAACATTTTTGCTGGTATTTGGGGCGATTGCCGCATCAAATTCAGCATTTGCAACAAAAAATATAGAAAATCCACTTTATTTACCAAGTGCTGGGGAATTTTATTCTAAAACTGGTGCTGGTATTATGTATAAAAAGGCGGATGATACATTTGCAATGCAAAAAAAAGGAAAACATGGTTCGGTTGATTTTCCTGTATGGCGTTTTACCGAAGATTTAGGATATGGAATAACCGAAAAATTGAGTGTTAACGGTCGGTTCGGCTGGACCCAAGATGATGATGCAAATCGTAAAGGAATGCATCGTGGTCGTTTGGGATTGATGTACCGCATTTTTGACGATAGTGTTGGTTTTGTTTGGGATGTTTATGCTGATGCGTATTTGTCTGGGCTGTCAGCAATGAAGGGTTCTTATGATTCTGAAGGGTTTACTTATGATAATTATTCAAATGGTCGTTGGGGTGTTTATGGTGGAACAAGATTTGGAAAAACTTGGTCTCGTTTTACTTTGGCGGCATTTTTTGAATATTTGCAAACATTTGGCAATCATAATAATGAAATAGAATTAAAATCTTTTGATTTGTCAGCAATGGGTATGGGAACTATTCCTGCATCAAATCTAGGATTTCCAAAGAAAATATCTGTTAATTTAAAATCTGTGCATGAAATTAATTTTGGTATAAATGGTTTTTATCAGTTATCACATCGTTGGTCTGTGGGCGGTGGTTTTGAATTTAACGAACATCGTGATAATGGTATAAAATCAATTCATACAGATTTGGGTTCTGCAAATCCTGCAATCGTTCAAGGTTTGCTTGAACAAACCGCAGATATGCACGAAGGTTGGCAAGAATACATAATCAAGACAGTTTTGGCTTATCAAATTACAGATACGACCCAACTATCTTGGTTTTCGGAATACACATTTGATCGTTCGCACTTTAATTCACAAAATGGTACGGACATCAAAATTGAAACTGGAATTCGTGCAAATATCAAATTCTAGAATAAAAAAAGTATAAAAAATAAAATCCTGTGTTTTTTACACAGGATTTTTTTAATAAAGACTTTTTTAAGATGCTTTTTTATGATATAATAAAAAACAAAGGGAATAGGAAAGTGAAAAATAAGTTCAGATTTTACATGTTGGGCGGGGCATTTTGTTTAATCCCAGCTTTGGGAAATGCGGCGTATCCAATGTACAAGAATTATAACGGTCAAAATGGCCAGATTGTATATTTACCTGGTGCAAATAATAATGTTATTGCTGCCAATTCGGTCAGTGCGACAACCCCAACACGGGTGACTGGTATGTTGCCACATGTTGGAACTGCTGCAACAACTGCGGGACGTCAATATTATCAACCTGCTGATTATGATAGATTGGCAGATAGTGGTTTATATGTTGGTTTTTCTGCTGCTTATTTGGCCAGTTTGATGGGTGGAATGCATGCGGACTATGCTTCGTACGAAGATGGTTATTTGGCACCTGGTTCATTTAAGCGTAGTAATTTTAAATCAGATACGGTTATACCATTACAGTTTTCTGTTGGTGCTGCAATAAATAGTGATATTCGTGTTGATTTTAGTTATTTGCGTTATTCTGGATTGTCATATTCCGATACGGCTGAAACTGATGATGGTAATGGTGGATATGTAGAAAGTTTTGTTGATGGTGGTGCGATAACCGCCAATACAACAATGTTAAATGTTTATTATAACATAGATTCTTACACTGGATATTTGGCTGGTGGTTCTTTGCGTCCGTATATTGGTGCGGGTGTTGGTATATCATTGAATACTATTGCTGATTATGTTGTGTATGATAATTCATATTATTCTTATGTTGATTATCCAGAAGATTATCCTGCGTATGATGAATATGGAAATCCTATTTTAACAGGTGTATCTGATATTTATGCGTATCATAATGGTGGGACCATGGAACAATTTGCATTTGCCTTGGAAGGCGGGTTAAGTACGGAACTTGATGGTGGTATAAAACTTGATTTTTTTGTCAGATATGCAAATTTAGGTAAAGTAAAAACATCGGGCAGTGTTGTTGTTTCGCAAACTGATTGGTTGGCAACTGGCGATGGTATTCCACCATACGAAGTAGAGGCACCTTATGACGATGTCCTTCATTATACCAACTGGTATGAAAGTGGGCGTTTAAGCATGGTTGATGTTGGTGCAAGATTACGATTACAGTTTTAATATAACGGACGGATGAAAAATGGCAAAAGTTTCTTTTATAGCATTGACATCAATAATATCTTGTTTGATTTTTAGTGTTGAACAAGAAAGTGCTTTTGCTGCGGTTCGTGTTAAAAATTCTATGCGTAATACGCAATCGAACGTACAACGGGCAAATGCCCTTGTTAGTGTAAATGATATAAATTTGGCGCGTCAAATGGCGCAACAGGAAAATAATATTGTCAATAATTCTGATGATTCGTCTGCAACTGAATGTACGGGGATTTATCCGGATGGTAATTTTGAAATAGGAAAACCAACTGTTGGAAAAATGACTGGCAGCAAAGAAACCTGTGTAAGTATTGTTGATATGTATGCGGCTGGTGCGGGTCCAAACGGTGAAAATTTGTTGGTTGCCACTGCAAAACTTGCGGCTGGTGATAGTTTGTTGTGTAATATAGATAGTTTTCCATCTGATGGCATAATGGTGGATGCTTCGCGTGTAATGTTTCCTGCAGATAGGGCGCCAACAATGGAAGACGTTATTGCGGTAATGAATGACGAACAAAAGCAAAATGCAGGTATTAAAATTGCATCTGGGGCGGCGATGTCGGCGTTGGGTATGTTTTTATTAAATAATACAGATACCGATTCAGATGAAAAATTGGGTAATAAAATAAAAGAATCTGGTAAAGATATAGCATTGGCGGCCGTTGGTGGTGCGGGGGTAATGGCATTAAATTCGTATACTGGTAAAATTGCAGGGGACACGATTTTATCGGCCAGTGTAAATGCTGCTGCGGGTGGTGTGGTTGGTAATGTTTTGTCTAGTGGACATGGGATAAAAGTGTCTGAATGTAAAAAAGATAAAAACGGTGCAGAAAAAGGTTATTGTATTTGGGGATATGTAAATAAGAATACAGATATTAACAATAAACAGGCGTTTTATAATATATCCAATGATTCAACGTATGTTTGTGATATAGGTTTAAAGGATTGTAAGGTCCAAACTTTAAGTAAAATATCATTTGATTTTGAAAATATCGATTCGTTATCACAAGATTGTAAAACATACTGTATAAAGGATGACAAAGATAATAAATATGGTGCAGGAACTTGGACAACAGGTTCGGTTAACAAAGATTGTATTGCCAAATGTCTGCAATCAAATGATTTAAATAATCAAAAATATTGTTGGGTAGATGTACTGGGCAGTCGTCAAATAAAAACTTCAACCGATTCAGAATGTATAGGTAATGATAGGTTTTTAAAAGTTTCTGCTCAAATCGTTACAAACAGAAGACCTGCATTTATATATACAACGTCAGAAAAAGTAAAAACAGATAATTGGATAGATGTGAAAAAGGTACTTGGAAATAATCCAGAATTTTACGATAGGGCATCTGATAATACACTTGGCAGACCGTTTAATGAAAAAAAAGAAGACGGCAACACAGATAATGAAAATATAACGATTGATGATTTTGATGTTACTTATGTTGATGCCCAAGATGGTGATTTAATGGATTTGAATGATTATACCAGAACAAGTGATACTTTACAGGGTGCGGCTGTTGGTGGGGTTGTTGGTGGAATTTCTGGCTATAAAAATGCCACTAATGAAGTAGAAGCACGTTATCTTGCATCTGTACGTGAATATAATGATTCTTTAAGTAATTTTGTATGTGTAACCGGCACAAGATATTTAAGTCCGTATAATGAATACGTTGTAATTCCGGCATTGTCTGTAAGCAAAGAAAAAAAATAATTTATTCAATCTTTTTTATAAATCAGTTGCACAAAAAAACGGTTATAACCGTTTTTTTATAAAGATAAAAAAATATTTTAAATATGTAAAAAAATAACTTGATTTGATTTATGTAAATTTTCTATCCTTAAAACAGGAAAAGAGAAAAATGTATAAAAAATACCTTTTTATGGCTATTTTTGCTATGGCATTTATACAAAATGCCCGGGGTATTAACGTTGATTATTACGATACAGATATTGCAAACGCATGTAATGTGAACACTTTGGGAACGGATCGTGGAAATGCGTTAAATTATTTTGTTGCGGTTTATCAATTCGCAGAATATACATGTAATCCTGGACAGTATTTGGATGTGGATGCTGATATTACTGTTATAGAATGTAAACAGTGTCCAAATGATTATTATTGCCCTGGTGGAAAATATACAATTGAAACCGCTGTAAATAGTAAAATAAATTGCCCACTAGGAACGGTTTCGCCATCTGGGGCTGCTGATAGTGGGGCGTGTGGGCGTAAATTGCACTTTGGTGATTATTTCATTTATGTACGCAGTCAAAAGAAAACAACACCTTCGTTGAATATTGATGTTAATGGCGATGGCATACCTGACTATTTTGGTAATTTAACATCTGATGAAACTGTTATGAATAAAGATTTTGATAGAAAAATTAAAGTTAAATACGATGACCAGGTGATGTATTTATATGATGATACGGTTGCGACTTCAAAATAATTAAAAATATACGATATAAAAAAACCCACCAAAAGGTGGGGATTTTATAATCCACGAACAATTTTCATAACACGTTCTGGAACATCTTTAATATTTACTCTTTCTTGTTCCATCGTGTCGCGATAACGCATTGTTACGGTGCCGTCTTCAATTGTTTGATGGTCAACAGTTATACATACAGGCGTGCCAATTTCATCGTGTCTGCGGTAATTTTTACCGATATTTCCAGAATTTTCCATTTCTATTCTTCCGATTGCCAGTTTACGTAAATCCGATTCGATGTTATTTGCGATATCTATCAATTCTGGAACATTTCTTGCCAATGGTATAACAGCCGCTTTTACAGGTGACAACCATGGTTTTAATTTTAATACTGTGCGTGTTTTTCCATCGCCCAAATCTTCAACCTTGTATGCATCCAACATTAGTGCAAACATTGCGCGATTAACACCCATAGCGGTTTCAATAACGTATGGTATTACACTTGTACCGCTTTGTGGGTCAGAATATGCCAATTTTGTTGTACTATCTTTGTTTTCCATAACATTGGCGGTTATCTTAAATTCATTTTGTGATTTTGTATGTGACCCCAAATCAAAATCTTGTCTGTTGTGGATTCCTTCAACTTCATCAAAACCGTCAGGGAACAAATATTCGATATCCCCAGCAGCCTTGGCATAGTGTGCCAATTTTTCGTGTGGTTGAAATCTTAATTTTTCAGCAGGTATCCCCAACACATTTATCCACCAGTTTAATCTTGTGTTTTTCCATTCTTCGAAATATTTTTCATCATCGACAGGATTTACAAAATATTGCATTTCGGCCTGTTCGAATTCACGCATACGAAAAACGAAACCGCGTGGTGAAATTTCATTACGGAAAGATTTTCCAATTTGTGCAATTCCAAAAGGCAATTTATGTGGTTTTGCATCCAAAACATTTTTGAAATTGATATATGTTGTTGTTGCTGTTTCTGGTCTTAAATAAGCATTTATAGCACCATCTGCTGTTGCACCAATAGAAAGTCCCATCATAAGTTGATATGCACGTGGTTCTGTGATATCACTACTGCCACAATTATCGCATTTTGTTTGGTCTTTCATCTTGTCTTGACGCATTCTGGCACCGCATTTTTTGCATTCAACCAGTGGGTCAGAAAAGCAAGCCTCGTGTCCGGAATATTTCCACATAAGTTTATTGGTAATCAGTGCAGCATCCAAACCTTCAATATCATCGCGCGAATAAATCATAGCATTCCACCAAGCGTCACGAATATTTTTCATTAATTCGACACCGTATGGACCGTAATCGTACGTTCCGCCCAATCCGCCATATATTTCAGAGCCTGTAAAAATAAAACCGCGTCTTTTACATAATGCGACAATATCATTTATATTTACATCAGACATTACAACAACCTTATGTTTATAATATTTTTTTATTTAATATCCGGTGCAATCGCAGCCATTGGGCAAACAGCGGCACATGTTCCACAAGAAACACATTTTGTTGGGTCTATTACACATTTACCATTTTCGCCGTTTGAAATAGCCATTGCTGGACACATACCCATACAAGTATGACAACCAATACATTTATCTTGATTTATTTTATATGCCATTTTTATCTATCCTTTTTTATTACTTTATTTTAATTTCTGTTAAACAGGTTTAATAAATATTGGAACATTGCAATAAAAGATATGTATAAATGTAATGCCCCCAATACAGCCAACTGATTTTTAGAATTTTCATCATTGCCAATAGAATTAAACGCATTTTTTAATGTTTGCATATCGTATGCTGTGAACAAAGCGAACAACAATACACCAATAGAACAAATAATGGTTGCAAATGTTGAACCCAGTGGCCAAAATATAGATGCAATTCCAACCAGTATTAAACCAATCATACCCATCATTAAAAATACGCCTAAAAATGATAGGTTTTTTACAGTTTTATATCCAAATATCGCCATACAAGCAAACATAACCGCAGATACAATAAAAGCATATAATATTGAAATTGGATGTACAGACAAACTGAATGCAACCAATGGTGTTATGGTTATTCCAATTATAATTGCGTATAACATCAACATCAACGCACCGGTTGATGGTTTCAAGTGAAATGCACGAACTTGCGCCCATATAGAAAACCCAAGTCCCCCAAATAATAAAACATAATAAAGTAGTGTATAGCCATTGTATGTAACTAAATATTTTAACCAACCACCCCAAATTGTCATATAAGAAGCTACCGCTGTTACAGCAACCGCCCCAAACATTAATGCAAAAATTCTTTTAAGGTATCCGTCCATGGCGTTTGATACAAAGTTATTTTTTGTCATAATTTCTCCTTGATATTTACAAAAAATATACTACAATAAAAAAGAATTTTCAAGAACAAAAGGATTTTTTATGGGAACTTATGATAGAAATACAGAGGGTGAGTTTTATAAAGCGATGTTAGAAGATACAAAAAGTTGGGTTGACAAAAAGTCTGATATCATATTGCCATTGGCAAAACAATTGACCGATAACAATTCTGATAAAACAGATGCTCAAAAAGAAAGAATGAAACAAATTATTCTCGAAAATATAGAAAGTGCCAAATTGTACATAAGCAGATTAGATGGAAACAATAAAATACGTCAAGAAAGACAAAAATTGGCATTAACTTTAAAACAAATTCATGCTATGGGTTTTTATAGAAAATAAAAGGGAAAATAATGGAAACAGCTTTGCAAGACAAGAAAATGAATTTTATTAATGTTGGTGTAATACCAGAACATAATATAAATTGGTATAACAAAGAAATTGCAAGATTACAAAATTTGATTCAATCTTTGAAAAAAGACCGCAAAATTGCAGAACGTGAAAATAAAAGTACTGTGGGTTATGATAGGGTTATTGCAGATTACATAGATAGAATTGGACGTTATCAAAAATGGATAAATGTTTGTGAAAAACAAGAAGAAAGAAAATTCCAAGAAATACGAAGTTTAAGTCTAAAAACAAAATAAAAAAATACGCTTGCAAAAGCGTATTTTTTTATTGATTTCTAGGTGTGAAAAAAACTATTCTTAATATGAAAAAGGAATGAAAAATGGCAATAGTTATAAATCCTATATCACCAGTTGCAATATCTATTTTGGGTTTTGATATTCGTTGGTATGCTTTGGCATATGTTTTGGCGTTTGTTGTTGGGTATTTTATTTTTATAAAATTGATGCGAAAACACACACAGTTAAATTTTACAAAAAAACAGATGGATGATTTTTTAACTGCTATAATACTTGGTGTTATACTTGGTGGTCGCATTGGGTATGTGTTATTTTATAATTTGGGATTTTTTATTGTACATCCTTTGGAAATATTTGCGGTTTGGCATGGCGGGATGAGTTTTCATGGTGGGCTTCTTGGTGTAATAATTGCAACATATTTATATGGCCGTAAAACAAAAACAAATTGGTTGTGTGCGCTGGATTTATTATCTGTGGTTGCACCGATTGGTTTGTTTTTTGGACGCATAGCAAATTTTATAAATATGGAAGTTATGGGACGTGCCACAGATGTTCCTTGGGGCATAGTTTTTGTTGGTAATTCAAATATTCCACGCCACCCCAGTCCATTATATGAAGCTGTATCAGAAGGCATATTACTATTTTTAATAATGTACACTTTGTATAATAAAACGAAATTAAAATCCAAACCTGGTGCGTTGGCTGGTATAATGGGAATGTCGTATGCGGTATTTCGTTCGGTTTGTGAATTATTTCGTGCACCCGATGTCCAGATAGGTTTTTTAACCAGTTGGGGTTTAACGATGGGGCAATTACTTTCTAGCATAATGTTTTTTGTTGGTTTGTGCATTTTTGTATTTGCGTTTCGAAAAAAATAATATACAATAAAAAAGTAATCGCTTGAAAAGTGTAAAAAAGTTTAGGATGGTTGGCAGAGCGGAGGGTTGCGACGGTCTTGCATACGAGTAAGCAAGGCAAGCGTTCAGCGAAGCCGAGCGCAAAGGAGTGGTGAGCAGCACCGTCAGGTGCGCCAAGCGAACAAAACCGCAGGTTGAAAGACCGGCGGGTCATAAAAGAAAAAAGTTTAGGATGGTTGGCAGAGCGGTCGAATGCGACGGTCTTGAAAACCGCTGTGGGGGCAACTCCACCGGGGGTTCGAATCCCTCACCATCCGCCAGGAATATTGGACATCCCGTGGCAATCCCACGGGATGTTCTTTTTCGCCCCATTTCCGGCGATTTTTGACTATGATATTACCATTGTATATCGCTACTCGTACCCAAACCGCCAAAGTTCACCGCAACTATATACCTTGCCCAAAACATGGATGCCACTTCGGGGATTGAATTAACATCAGGTTGACATTATATAACCAACAGAATAATAAACATAGGTGTGAAATAAGATGGATGAACGGTATGATTTATTAAAAGCCAGGTTTATTCTGGATATTTTTATTGGGGATACATACTTTGATAACATAAAATTATCAGAAAGTGATTGTAGGTCTGTAAGGTGTGCATTGCCGTATTTAAAGGGCTCTGCAATATGTAACATTGCCAGTCGATTTGGGTATGCTTTATCGTATACCTACGGCGGAGCTTTAAGTCGATGGGCTTATATGGAAAAGATAGTAGATTGGTGTATCGAAAATAATCGTATTTCAGATTTATTGACATATATGTTTTCAAAAGAAAGATTTACGGATGTATTTAGTGGGTATTCTCCTGATGAAATAGATTTCCTATACAATCAAATAATTTCAACCATTATATCAAAGATTAATGGGCATTTATCGTGTAGTGGTAATGAAATGGTATTAATAGGTAGTGTCTATCATGTAAAATCACAACATGTTGAAATTCCAGTTGAAACCCCTTCTTTGGATAGAATAGATAGAGAATATGTACGGCAATTAATTGATAGAGCGTTTGAAGATATATCAAATGGTAATAACGATAGTGCCATAACAAAGGCCAGAACGGTTACAGAAGAAATTTTTTGTTACGCGATAGAGCAGAAAGGGGAAACACCTTCTGATAGAGGGGATATTACGAGATTATACAGGCAAGTTAAAGATCTTTACAATATGCATCAGGATGGAGATGTCGACAGGCAAATTAATAATCTGATATCTGGATTAAACAAAATTGTTGATGCGATCTCTAATATACGGAATATTGCTAGCGACTCTCATGGACTTGGAACTAGGCGTGTGCCAATGTTGGATAGGCATGCGCGGTTAGCTGTAGGTGCATCAGCGGTGTTTTCTGAGTTTATGTTATCGGTTATCGAAAACGCTCAATAGCTACATTTTGGAAGTTTTAGCAATCAGGAACAATTCTTTAACATTAACTTTATGTTCGCCGGATAGGATGCGGTTGACGGTTTCTGGATTCATGTATGCAAGGTCAAGGTATCTGTAAAACTGACGTGGGGATGTGTGTTCCATGGCGATGATTTTATCGGAGTTGCCGTATTCTTCATACATTTCCCGATACCGCCATGCGGTGGCAAAGGCTTTCAAAATTAAATGATTATTGTCGGTGACATTTAATACACCGTTTTTACCACGGTCGTATACCGTGTTGACGTATTTGCGTAAGAATACTTTTTCTGTAATTGTTATGCCGTTGTCACCAATTATATATTCCATTTTATCCACATTTTGATTTACATAATGCTCCCTGATAAATGGTTGTAATTTTTGCGCATCTATAGTCAGTGTATAAATCAGTTGTTCTTGCGAATACACAATTTTTTCAACCAATGATTGAATTAGGTTGCGTTTTTCTGCGAAATTCATATTTGTTACATCAATTCGTTTTAATATGGTCACCAAGTTGATGGGCAGATTCGACATATCACTGTTCAAAAAATCTGTAATCGTTTTTATAACGATTTCATCCACACGGCCAGCGGTTAGATAGAACCCCTTAGTCGCATAATAATACGCGGTCTTTTTACCTTTACCACTGGTGCGCTGGTTGATAAATTTCACACCATTGTGATTAAATAATTTTCCGGTCAATATATTTGGCGCACGTGTGCTCGTTGTTTTATTATTTGAATTGTTAGCTAGCGCAACCTGGACGCGATTGAACAAATCATTTGATATAATTGGTTCATGTTCTCCTTTGGCAAAAGTACCTTCTTTTTTGTTTTCAATTTGACCGATGTAAACTTTATCCCGCAGAATGCGATGCATACTCATTTTAGCAATAGGATTGCCACCACGTATTTTTCGTTTATTGGTTTCCCAGCGTTTACCATATATACCATTTTGCCGTGCGTATTCAGTTAAATCATTCACAGATTGCAGTTCTAGGTATTTCTCAAACAGGTGTCGCACTTGTTCAGCTTCGGTTTGGTTTACTACCAACTTTTTGTTAATCAGGTTGTAACCCAAACGTGGCGCACCACCCATCCATAGTCCTTTGGCTTTTGATGCACGGATTTTATCACGCACACGTTCACTTGATACTTCGCGTTCAAATTGGGCGAATGATAACAACATATTCAATGTCAATTTACCCATAGATGTACTGGTATCAAAAGATTGGGTGATAGATACAAAGTTTGCACCGTATTTTTCAAAGTATTGCATCATATTGTGGAAATCCAAGATTGAACGCGATAATCGATCAACCTTATACACTACCACAGTATTAACCAAGCCATGCGCCATATCATCCAGCATTTGCTTTAATGCCGGTCGTTCCATCGTTCCACCAGAAATCGCAGCATCACTATAAGTTTTGTAATATTGCCACCCATTAAATGATTGCGACGCGATATAAGCTTTACACGACTCTTCTTGGTTTTGTAGAGAATTAAACTCTTGTTCCAATCCATGTTCGGTTGATTTACGCGTGTAAATAGCACACTTAATTGTCATGTTTGTCCCTTTTGTTTATACCAAAGAAGAAGTTGCCAGACATTTTCATACCTGCAATCTTGGTCGCTACCCCCGACAATGTTGAATATTTATCGCCGTTATATGAAAAACTGCCATCATCATTGACTAAGATAGTGTATTTTGTGCCCTTGAAATATCGTGTTAAAATGGTGCCAGGAACGAAATTATACTTATTTGGACATGCATGGTCTAAACATTTTTCTGGATTATCCTTGTATTTTCGAATTTTTACTAGATATTTATGTTTAATTCGAAGATTTAACCTGTCGCATTGAATATAATACCAAAGTGACCGCATTTGCCGCTTGAATGGATATTGTGAATATTTGGCCCACAATCGCGCCCGTTCATCAAAGGACAAGGCTTTCAACTCATCCATCGATTGCGGTAATTTGTCTTTATATGACATATCGACTCCTTTTAACGTCAAGCAATTACCGCTCTAAAGAAGCCAGAAGTCAAGTAGTTAAAAGACTTGCAAGTATTTATTATCGCTGGTACAGTCCCCATAACATTAGGAATAAACATGTCAGAATTTATGAGAAATATAGAAAGAGCAATAAAAGCTTTTGGACAAAAAGATTTTTATGCTGGTTTAAATTTCGCTACATTAGTTATTGAAAAAACAGCTAAACGCTTCTATGGCAAAGAGTCTGTCGTAAGAAAAGAATACATTCAATTTATTAGAGAATATTATTGGGTATTAGCGCCTTTTATGGGAATGAACGAAGAAGATATATATGCGTATTATCCAAATATAAGATTAACAGATGATAAAAACAGAAGTATTGGTGGATGTTTCGGACCAGATTTAGCAGAAATAATATATTATGTTTTTCGTTGTTGTATTCACCATGGAGAAGAGTTGCCTAAAAATATATTATTTAATGACAAAACCAATGATGTGAATATGGCAATAATATCACTTGATAGCAATGGAATTTTGGTATTACCATCAAATATAGTTATTGGGTTAATAGCTATATGTATGACTTGTTCCGCAAATAAGAATTTACAAGAACAGACTGATTACTTTTTAACCCTTAATACAAGCATTTGTATATATTCAAATATGGATTTTACCCAAGATCCAATAATTGTACATTGTTATGTACAAAAAGGAAAAGAACTGAAATTTGAGTTGTCAGAATATTTAGGTCAAGAGGATAAGATAAAACAATTATTACAACAACTACCAACACAACCAAAAATTGGTTCTACATTTAGCGTACAAAAAACTCATCAACAAATATCGTTACAACAGCATACATTATGATTTTGCGAGTAAGAAATTTACAAATTATGATTTATATCAGAGAAACAGATGATAGTTCAATTTGAATGATCAATGCAAATTTTTACGGTTTTCGTGGATAAGATATTACTGCTCTGGGAGTTCAAAAATCCAAGTTAATAAAGATAATAAAATACTGGATTTATAGAGTTTTTTGCCTTATAATAAACTTATGACATTACAAAATATAGATTTTAACAGAAAGAACCTTACAATTATGGGTGTGAAATTTCCTGATGCTATTTCATTAGATTTAGCTGCATCTGCTATTGCTTCTAATATGTATGAGGGATTTAAGCCGACGCCTCATACGATTGCTCTTATTCGTGATTATAATAGTGGCGCAATTTCTTTGTCAGAATTAGTTAAGATTATAAAGAAATAATATGTCAGATAAGTATAAATATATTGATAAAGATTCCTTGTATGTATATCCAGATACTGATGTTTTAAAGAATAAAGCCGGTATAACAAATTATGATGAACTGGTTTTGTTCGAAAGTATCACTGTTCAAAAACGCCTGATAGAATTACAGCAGAAACCTTTTGTTGTAAAAAATTCATCAGATCTATTAAAGATTCATAAACATTTGTTCCAAGACGTGTACGACTGGGCGGGTGAACCGCGTAAAGTAGAAATCAGCAAATCTGGTCGCCAATTCTTGTTTACAAATTCTTTTGATACAGCATTTAATTTTATAG
>CALCGS010000085.1 GCA_937901165.1 uncultured Alphaproteobacteria bacterium | reverse complement strand
CGGAACTGCACTTTATAACGAAGCAAAAAAACGTTGCAAAACAGTGTTGAATCGTTGCAAAGATGCTGGTGGAACAGAAAATCAAATTTCTGGTAATTATGATTTGGCTATTGCCAAAGATTGTATTGCTTATGAACAAGGTTTGAATAAATTAAACGACACATTAACCAATAATGTGCGCAGTGCGAATTTAATGTTGCAAAAGGCTCGTTTGGCGGTATTGCAAAATAAAAATCAATATGATGTTAAGGGTTGTATTGGTGCGCTGGAAACTTGTATGCTGGATGATATGGTTTGCGGTAGTGATTATGTAAAGTGTCTGGACCCAACCAAGAGATATATCGATGAAAACGGTAGTGTGGTTTTGGGTAAAAATATTGCAAATATAACTGCATTTATGACCAATTATAATAATACAAATATTACAACTGAATTTATTTCTGGCTCTGCATCTGATAGTACATGTCAAAATGGTGATGGTGCATGTATTGTGAATTATTTGATGAAAAAGATAGGGACGGGTGCAACAGTTAAGGATGGTGGACTTTGTCGTGCTGTGTTGGATAAATGCCAAGATTACACTTATGTAAAAGCTGGGAAAAACTCGGTATATGAGCCATATAATGAAGTTGTTGTAAATTATATTCAACGTGCAATTGTCAGTATACGTGCGGCACAATATAAAATAAATTCTGATTATGCATCAACATGTTTAAAAGATGTTGCAACTTGTTATAATAATCAAATATCGCAAATAAATTCATGGAGTTCGAATGCCACTATATCCAGTATAAAAAATGTTATGGTTGGTGCGTGTAGAAATGTTGCATTGACATGTGCGTATAGTGTATTAAAAGATGCACCGGATACATCATGTACGGAAGACGATAAAAATGCATGTATAGATGAAATTTCTGAAATCTTTTATCAATCCTTGGGGTGTCCAGCAAATTCCACGTATGATGCAACAGGGGTAGATGCTGCGGATGTTTGGGGAACTATCGGTGGATGGGTAAATTCAAATTGTAAATGTGATACAGGATATAGTGTGTATAACGGTTCGTGTGTTGTTTCTTGTTTAAATAACCAATATCGTGAAAATGGAATTTGTAAAACATGTGCCGGTACAATATCTGGTGGTACAGCTAATAAAGAAAATGATGGGTGTACTTTGGCGAATTGTCCGGTAAATTCTACATATGATGCAAGTTGTGAAAATGCAGATGCTACAAACACACGAGGTGGTTGTGTTACAACAAATTGTAGATGTAAAAGTTTATATAAGGTGGGTAGTTACGATAATTGTGAACGGTATATTATACCCGTAATCCCAGATATACCACCAATTAATGTTGATGATACACCACCAGATGAAGAAGTACAAAAGGTTGATAAGAATTAGTCATATGTGGGTTAATAAATATAGATGTAAATAAAAAATTCCCAATTTGGGAATTTTTTATTTACTTATTTATTTGTTCTATACAATTATTATGATTTTGTAATTCATCTGGGGTTGGGTTAAATTTTCTGTATGGAAAATTTTGACCTATTTTTGGGTGATTTAACATTGCAGTATGTTGTTTCGCAATTACTTCGTTGATATCTGGGGCGGGTTCTGTGTTTTCTAGTTCTAAAAATACCTTGGCCAAAATTTCAGAGTCAATCAAAGCACCATGTGCATCGGCACGTGCGGTCAAAGAAATACCAAACCATTTTGCCAATGCGTCCAAAGTATAACTTTTGGGACCATATACGCGATTTCTTGCAATAACAATAGAATCCATTTGTTGTTCGCGTGGAATTGGTGGCAAATTTAGTTTTGCCAATTCGCAATTCATAAAAGGAAAGTCAAAATCAAAACCATTATGTGCCACAACTGGACTTGTACCAATAAATTCAAGAAACTTTGGTGCAATTACATCCATTTTTGGTTTGTCTTCCAAAAAAGCATTAGATATTTTATGAACCATATATGTTTCTGGTGGAATAATTTTACCTTCTGGATTTATGTATTCATGGAAAGTATTATCGGTTAATTTTCCATCAACCAATTCCACAGCACCGATTTCAATGCATCTGTCGCCGTGTGCATAATCAAATCCTGTTGTTTCAATATCAAAGCAAATAATACGATTCATTTTTTTATTCCTTAAAATAAGATTTTGATTTAATATGACTGGTTGTATTATAATAAAGATATGAATCTAAATCTACAAAATCTTAATAGTGCGCAATTACAGGCTGTTCAACAAACAGATGGACCGTTATTGGTGTTGGCTGGGGCTGGTACTGGTAAAACGCGTGTTTTAACCACCAGAATTGGTTATATTTTATCACAATCTTTATGTGCACCGTGGCAAATTTTATCGCTAACATTTACAAACAAGGCGGCAAATGAAATGAAATCACGATTGGCATCAATGTCCCAGGGTGAATTTAACTCTGGGGATATATGGTGTGGAACATTTCATTCGATGTGTTTGCGAATTTTACGTTCTAATTGTGGTCGTTTGGGATTGCGTAATGATTTTTTAATATATGGTGAAGACGACCAAAAATCTGTTATAAAAACGGTAATGGATAATTTGGGAATTGCGACAACTAAAAAACCTGCTGAATATGTTGAAGAATTTTCCAGAATCAAGGACAAGGGGTATTTTGAAAATACTAAAAACAGTCGTCTTTTTGATGCTTATAATGCCGAATTATTGCGATTGGGGGCGATTGATTTTGGTGATATTATATTAAAAGTAATCGAATTGTTTGAAAAAAATTCAGATGTGCTAGAAAAATATCAAAATCAGTTTAGATATATTTTGGTTGATGAATTTCAAGATACAAATATGGCACAAATGCAATTACTAACTTGTTTAACCAAGGACAAAGAAAATCCAAATATTTGTTGTGTTGGTGATGATGACCAATCTATTTATTCATGGCGTGGTGCGGAAATAAAAAATATATTAAATTTTGATAAAACTTTTCCTGGGGCAAAAATTATCAGGTTGGAAACAAATTATCGCAGTACTGGTAATATTTTGGGTGCGGCAAATTCTCTAATACGCAATAATTCTGGTCGTCTTGGCAAAGATTTAACAACGTGTGATTCGAAAAATATGGGGGATAAAGTACATATATTGACGGTTCCATCTGATATTGACGAAGTAAAGATAATATCGGATTCAATTATTAGACATGGAAAAAATTATAATGATATTGTTGTTTTAATACGTTCTGGAACTTTGTCGCGTCCATTTGAAGAAGAATTTGCACGTCGTGGTATACAATACAGATTGATTGGTGCAACCAAGTTTTATGACAGGGCTGAAATCCGCGATGTGATTGCTTATATTCGTTTGTTGGTTCATCCATTTGACGATATGTCGTTTTTGAGAATTATCGGTAAACCAAGACGTGGTTTTGGTGGGGCTGCGATTGATAAATTAAGATTGGCTGGTAAAAATTTAATGGATGGATTACGGATGGTTGAATTATCGGCAAAGCAACGTGCAAATGCGAATGAATTTTTATCTGCATTTGATTTTGATTGGGAAAACATGTCACCAAAAGATGCTGTAAAACAATTATTAGATGCCGCGGGTTATATGAATATGTGGGCAACATCCAAAGATTCTGATGCACAGGATAGAATATCAAATATCAAAGAATTGATAAACAATGTAATTATAAAATACGATTCTTTACATGATTTTCTGGAAGAAGCATCTTTAATGATGACTGATGATAATGATTCTGATGTTGTGGTTGCTGATAATGATGCTGTAAACATAATGACGATACACGCGGCCAAGGGGCTTGAATTTGAAACTGTATTTTTACCAGGATGGGAAGAAGGCATATTTCCAAATGAAAAATCAATAAACGATGGCAGTATCGAAGAAGAAAGACGTTTGGCGTATGTTGCAATAACGCGCGCACGTCAATATGCAATAATAACAAATACAATGTCGCGATTTGTGTACGGTACCCGTCAATATAACAGCCCCAGCCGTTTTATATCTGAAATGGATACTCGATTTCTTGATTTTTCTGGTGGACGAACAACATTAAATCATAATACAAACAGAAATTTTGGATTTAATAGTGTAAAAAATCAAAGTGAAAAATTGGTTGGCAAATTAGTATCCCATTCCGATTTGGGTTCTGGTGTTGTTATCGAAGAAAATAACGGCATACTAACCATCGCTTTCAAAAACAAAGGTATAAAGAAAGTTGCCAAAGAATACATAGAAGTATTATAGTTTATTCACGTGCTTTTTTTATTGCTTTTGCCCAATCTAGTGTTGTTGATACAGACCTTTTCCACAAACCTTTAACATCTGATTTGAATTTATCTGTACCAAGGCTTGTTTCTATACCGCCACTCCATTTTGTGGCTAATTCATCTGATTTTGTAATTAAATGAATTGTCAATGCCAGCGTAATCAATAAAATAATAGCAGGTTGTGCATTTAAATTTGGTAAAGTATTTATTGCATCTATATTTACAATACTGGACATCAAAGCACTTGCAACACCAACGATAATAGCAAGTGAAACAAAATGTATGGCGGCACTAATAAATTTATTTATTATAGAATCTAATTTTGAAGCACTAAAAATACTTAAAAAAGTATTATAAATATCACCAGCAACACCTTTATAAGATGTTTTAGAAACTGTTTCAGCAACAGCGGTAAATGGCAACATTATTATGGCTAAAAACAAATCTGCAACGATACCAAGTGCAATAAAAGCAAATTTCCAAATTCCACGCAAAGAATAAAAGATAAGAATACATCCTGCAAAGAAAGAAAATGTGCTTTGTCCTAAACCACCAATAATCCAATCCCAACCAATTTTAATAGTTGTATCAAAAAAAGATGTCATTCTATTTGGCAGGCATATAATATCGCGTGCGGCTTCTGGATTTATTAAAACATCACCGCTATTGGCTGGATTGACAAGGTTTTGTTGTATGTATGGCAATATGTTATCACAAGAATCAAGTGATATGCCGGTCGCACTTGTCACAGAATTTAAAATAAAATTAGCCAGATATGTTCCCACAGAAAGTATTGGCCCCATAACAAAAGTAAAAATTTTTGCAGGACCAAAATTTAAAATAATAATCCAGCCAGTAATAAGCAGGCCTTTTTTTATAATATTTTCTGCTAATTTTTTTACATCACTGCCCGATGTCATCATTTGATAAGATTCAAAAAATATCCAAAAAGCAAACGCAACAATAAGGAAAACGACAGCAAAATGTAATAAAGAAATATCTAAAATATTACCGATTTCCGACATGGCACGCATAAAAGCAACACTTACTTTTACAATCAAAGATGCAGATGAATTGGTTATGTTATTTGACGGATTAAAATTTTCTATATCTGTTTTAACATTGCCAATCAATATTTCTTTATTTTCGTCTGTGGCCCACGAACCAAAATCACCAACCCCATTAACAATATCGTCTGCGAATACAGGGCAAACCGAAAATAGTGGTAAGCACATAACCATTAATTTAATTAAAAAAGATTTTAAATTTTTTATCACAGACAATCCTTTTTATTCTATTTTACTACCAATTTTATCAAGAAGGTTGGATGGAAAATGCCATACTTTTTGTCCCAAATTGTGTATCCATCCACCAAAATCAAATTCTTCACCTTTGGTGCT
>CALCGS010000084.1 GCA_937901165.1 uncultured Alphaproteobacteria bacterium | reverse complement strand
GTAATAATTTAGAAGTGTATAGTAAATTGAGTGAAAAAGGATGTCCTGAAAATGTTAAAGAATATAATGAATTATATAATAGGACATTGGATATAATTAAAGGGATTTCTTGTGAAAATAATGATGTGTGTGAATGGTTGTTTGAAAAAGTTGGTGAAGATGATGAAACTTGTCAACGTATAGAAAATGAATTGTTAAGAGAGGCTTGTCCAGGTTGTGCTGGGAATGCAGATACTCATATTGATAATGCAAAAATTTATGCGATTATTGCAGAACGCGGTTGCCCAGAACATAGAGAAGAATACGTAGAAAAGGTTAAAAACGAACTTGAAATTGCACGTGCGTTGGAAGATGATAAATTTGAAGAAGATGATACAATTGAAGTTGTGGAAACTTATAAACGTATCAATATGCAAAATGCTGCACAAGAATTTTTTGATAAAGCAAAAAAATTGACTAATCCTGCAATAGATTTTATTTTGGAAGTCGAAAAAATTATTGAAGAATAAAAGTTGGTCGTTATGAAAAAATTTATATCTGTTTTATTTTCATTGTCTTTGATTGTGCCTGTGTCGTATTGTTTTGCAGATGATGAAGATTTTGAAGAATATATTGAATATGAAGATACAGAAGAATATGAAGAAATGGAAGAAGATGTTGAACCTGTAAAAAAAGTTGTTTCCAGGGATTCTGTTGAACATGTGTCTTGTTCTGATTTGAAAAAAGAATTAAATGATTTGCAAAAAGTAAAAGATAAATCGGATGAAGATATACAAAAATTGACTGGTTTACGCGTGAAATATAGGTCGCAATGCGGTAAACAGGCAAGCAAAAGGAAAAATAATGTAAATATAAATGTTGTTCGTGCATCAGTGGTACAGGTGGATGAAAATCTGTGTGAAGATGGAACAAAACCAGATGGTTATGGATGTTGTACTGGTGAAACATATAAAGATTTGGGTGATAAAGGTGCCTTTTGTTGTTTGGATGATGGTGAAACTTGTTTTTCACCAATGACGGCAAAAGTTGAAACGTGTGAAGATGGTGGTACGCCAGATGCAAACGGTTGTTGCAGTGGTGAAAGTTATAAAAATTTTGGTAATAATGGGGCTTTTTGTTGTTTGGATGATGGTACCACATGTTTTGAACCAATTAAATAAAAATCTTGCGTTTAATAAAATTTGTTGTATAATAAGTACACTTATTTGTTGCGGGCATAGTACAAAGGCTAGTATGCAAGCCTTCCAAGCTTGAAATGCGGGTTCGATTCCCGCTGCCCGCACCAAGAAAAGAGATTGGGCGTGCGCCGGAGTTGGAGAGCCGGGGCAGACTGTAAATCTGTTGTCTTACGACTGAGGTGGTTCGAATCCACCCACTCCCACCAAAAGATACACCGCACTTAAAAAGTGCGATTTTCTTTTAGATTTTTAATAATTTTAATGGTTCGAAATATACAATTCTGAAATCTGTTAAATTTTACATAATTTCGAACAATATTTATAAAAATGTTAGAAAAAATCTAACATTTTTGTTATGCTTTTTTAGATGCATTAGGATGAGTTTTTGCGCATTCTTGCGCTTTTGTAAAATATTTTTTTGCAAATTGTTCAAAATCTTCACCTGGTATATAAGAAGACAAGGTTTCTTGAGTAATATCTTCTATACATTTGCAAAATTTATTTCCTTCTGTTTTAAGTTTTTTGTCCTTTTCTTGTTCAAATCGAATATAACAATCTTTATAAACCTCAGTTGACATTTCTTCAAATCTGAATCTGGCTTCTTCTTCTGATTTTGGGGTATACTCATAGCTAAAACCAACTATTGGTACAGTTTTTAAATCATTAAGTTTGGTTTCGTATTTATATATTCCATCGTATGTAAAGCATTTTCCATTTGGTGGTGTTATAACCTTATCATCCCAGAACTTCAAACCCCATTTTTTGGGAATAACCACCGTCATACCAGAACAGTATCTTGTATCACCTCTATCACAAACATTAGCGAGTGCAAAATTATCAAAAGTTTGGAAAATTTTTATAGTATTAAATTCCGTACAGTCTGTGTTTTTCTTCGGATTATAAGCATTATGTGTATTAGTATCTATTTTTGTCATATTACAAGCAGACAAAATAATACATATAATTACAACAAAAATTTTCCTCATAAAAATCTCCTAAACATATCGTATATTATAAAATAACAACAAAAAAATCAAATTTTTTATAAATCAATTTTCACCATTGGGTGAAATTAGCCATTTCTCATTAAACTCTTTTACCCGTTGCATTAAATCAGCAAATTCTTGTTTGTTTTCTGCTCGAATAGCGCAATATGTATCCCACCAAAAGATACACCGCACCATTAAAGTGCGGTTTTTGTTTGGAATTCTAATAGTTATATCTGTTCAGCAATGATATTTTATAAATGTTTAGAATCCATAGATTGTCGAAGTGTTTTTATATGTAATAATAGTGTTTTTTCAAATTTATGTTTTTTTAAATAATCTTGGATATAATATGCTGGTAACTCAAAAGGTCTTTGTTTGTATTCTGTAAAATCTGCCTTGGTTTGTAGACCATTTGGAAAATCAGTTATATAGTTTTCCATTACAGCAAACGTTTTTTGTTCGCCGACAGGACTATGTTCCGGATGCTTGGTGTATAAATAATGCGTAAATTCGTGTAAAATTATACCTATAAAATACTGCATTTTGATGTTTTGTTTTTTGTTTATATTTATATTTCCTGTTTTAAAATCGTATTCTGCACCTTTGACATCTGGCATATCGTCTTTGAATACCAATTTGTTTGGTGGTATCTTAAATTGTTCTGCAATATGATTTATAAAAGTTTGACCGAAATCTAATTTTTCTTTAATTGATAATTTGTTAAAATTTAGTGCTGTATCTGGTAGAAATGTGCTGATAATTTTTAAAGACATATCAGACATTTTTTTAGCATATTGTTCGCAATACTTTTGGGTTTCCGTTTGTAGAAATTTTATTATCGCATCATCATATACTTTTCGTTTAGCAAGCAATGTATTTATTTGTTGTAAATTGCCTTTGGCATCAGATATCAATGGGTTTATTTGTTGTTGAATTTCTTTTTGTGATTTTTTTAATGACTGATATTTTTTTGAAAACTCTAAATCAAATGGTGATGATTTTATTGGCATTATTAATCCTTATTATTTGTATATTATCATAAAAAATACGATTATTCAAATGTGTGGATTATTGGTAAAATTATAATTATTTTTTGAATATTTTAATGGCGTGTTTATGGTGGGGGTGGTGCAATATAATTATTGTTGATGTGAAAAAATGTTAAAAAATTAAATAATTTCAAAGGTTTAATGCATAAAAAACCTTGGTTTTTGTCCAACCCTTTTTTTGATAATTTTGCATTTTTGT
>CALCGS010000083.1 GCA_937901165.1 uncultured Alphaproteobacteria bacterium | reverse complement strand
AACACGCTGTTGCTGACCTCCGGAAAGCTCTGCCGGATAACGCTCTGCAAACTCTTCAATCTTCATGAGCTTCATCATCTCAGCTACTCGAGACTTGATATCTTCTTTATTCCATTTTTGAGTTTCAAGACCAAATGCAATATTCTGGTAAACAGTCATATGTGGCCACAAAGCATAGTTTTGAAACAGGAAACCAACATCACGTTTTGATGCCGGAATATTAATACCACGTTCTGAGTCAAAGACTGTAACACCATTCATAATAATCTGACCGCTTGTAGGTGTTTCCAGTCCTGCAATCATTCTCAATGTTGTTGTTTTGCCGCAACCTGACGGACCCAGAATGGTTACAAACTCGCCCTTCCGGACCTGCAAACTGACATCGTTCAACGCAAACTTACCGTCTTCAAACTGCTTGGAGACATGGTTTACTTCAATGATATAATCGTTCTTTGCCATTTCTTTATTTAATCAAATTGAAAAGAATTTATTTTAAATATACATCAAAAACACCTAAAAATTCGGAATATGTTGTTCATAATAAATTAAGTCTTTTTAAAAATTCAATTGTTGATATTTATTCTCACTCATATTTTTACAAATGATCTTACTTAATAATGAAAAAATTAAATTTATAAATTTAAAAACAAAAATAAGGGTAAAAAGTTTATTATGAAAGATAATATCAAAGATTTGCACGAGAAATGGACAGACCTATCAGAAAGTGAGAAAAAAAGAGAAACCCCCCCGAAATCGTGAGATTTCGAGAGTTTATCTATGGCTATAAGCCGTAATTTTGATACAAAACTTTTTTGGACATGTGTTTACTGTGTTTTGTACGCTATAAATGAATTCCAAACTTTTACAGATTTATCAAGACTCGATAAAAATGCAATTAATGCTTTTATGGTTGTTTTTGGGTTTTCTTTATTTTTAATAACAATTTTTCATATAAATTGGATTGTTTTAATTCGCGTTATCTGGATTTTTGTATTATGTGCATTATTATATATACCAATAACAGATTTTATTAAAAGGTTGTCAAAATGATTGATGTAGAAGTTGGAAAAACTTTTGACCGTCGAAGTGCTTTGTTTTTAACAACAGGTACTATTTTGACATCGTTTTTGGTTTTAAGAATGGTGCAAATGCAATTGTTTAATTTCAAAGATTATAAAAAACAAAGTGAAAATAATTCTTTTAGAATACAAATAAATATTGCAAAACGCGGAAAAATTTTATCTGTAAATGGTACGCCTTTATCACAAGATACACCTATTTACAGAATTTACATTATTCCAGAAGAAACTGATAATGTTTACGCGTTGGTTAAAATCGCATCAGATGATTTGAATTTAAGACAAAAATCTATTGATAGAATTCATCGGCAAATAAACAAACAACAAAAATTTCAACCTGTTTTGATTGCAGAAAGTACTAATTGGGATAAATTTGCAAATTTACAGGCTAAAAATTTACCTGGGTTATACGTAACCAGTGGTTTTGCACGTTCATATGAAATGGGACCTGCTGGGGCGCAAATATTGGGTTATGTTGGTGCACCAAACAAACCTGTTGAAAATGCGCCTTTTTTTACAACCGGTATAACTGGACTTGAAAAAAGGTTTAACGATGTTATGGCGGGGATTCCAGGTCAAACAGTTATGATTTCTAATGCGGTCGGCAGAATTACAGGCGAAGACAAATCACAATATGTTGAACCTATTACTGGTAATGATATTTATACAACTATACGCGAACCAGTACAAAAGGTTATGTATGATGCATTGGCAAAACATAATGCTGGTTGTGGGGTTGCAATTGATATTAAAACAGGTGATGTTTTAGCAATGGCTTCGGCACCAAGTTTTAATCCAAATAATTTTACAAGTGATGATGGTGATGAATATATCGCAAATCTTCGAACAGATACAACAAAACCATTTATGAATAAGGCACTTGAAGGTATGTATCCACCAGGTTCAACATTTAAAATTATTGTTGCACTTGCTGGACTGGAATCGGGTGCAATAAATCCAAAACAAAGCGTTTTTTGTCCTGGATTTTGGGATTATGGCGATAGAAGATATCATTGTTGGGAATCAAAAGGTCATGGACATGTAAATTTATCAGATGCTTTGACACATTCTTGCGATATTTATTTTTATCAACTGGCATTAAAAATTGGTATTGATGCAATACGTTCTATGGCTTTAAAATTGGGGCTGGGGGCAAAATATATGGATGATATTTTCCCACGCGAAGCAATCGGTGTTTTACCCGATAGATTTTGGAAAGAAAAAAATATTGGTTCTCAATGGGTTCATGGTGATACTGTTATTTCCGGAATAGGGCAAGGTTTTATTTTAACAACTTGTTTACAGTTGGCTGTGATGTTGGCACGCGTAACATCAAATACTAATGTTGTGCCAAGAATAATAAAAACAGAAAAAAAACCAAATTTTACTTCTTTGGGATTACAAGAAAAAAATATACGCGCAGTATTAAATGGTTTGGAACGTGTGACAAAACCAGGGGGAACCGCATCAGGCAGTGCAGTTAATGTAAATGGTGCGCGTATGGGCGGAAAAACCGGTACTTCACAGGTTAGAAGTATTTCAAAAAAAGAACGTTTAACCGGTGTTTTATCAAATGAACAATTACAATGGGGTATGCGTAATCATGGATTATTTGTTGGATATGCCCCAACAGACAACCCCAGATATGCCGTTTGTATGATTACAGAACATTCTGGGGGCAGTGGAAGTGCCGCACGCGCCGCTGCTGCGACTATGCGTGAATTATTAAAGGATTATAATAATGAGTAAGCAAACACGCGTTTCTAATTCTAGTCGTATGAATTTTTCTGAAAAACTAAATAGTTTTTCATGGGGATTATTTTTACCTATTATTGGTGTTTTAACTTTATCTATTGTTGTTTTGTTTTCTGCGGGTGGTGGCTCTTGGACACCGTTTGCATTGTCGCAACTTGGTAAAATAGCCATTGGTATTATTGTGTTTTTTATTGTTGCTTTTTCAGATATAAAAATATGGTTAAAATCTGCATATATGATTTATATTGTTGCCTTTATACTTATTATATTGGTCACTTTTATAGGACATACAGGAATGGGGGCACAAAGATGGTTAAATTTATTTGGTATAAATGTTCAACCATCTGAATTTATTAAAATTGCTTTGGTTTTGGCTTTGGCACGATATTTTGCATGGATGAATTCTGTTGAATTGACCCAGATAAAAAATTATATTGTTCCTTTGTTGCTGACAATAATTCCTTTTGGATTGATTGTGCTACAACCTGATTTAGGTACTGCAATTTCTCTATTTTTAATTATGTTGGGGGTATTTTATGTTGTTGGTGCAAACAAAAAATGGTTTTTTATACTTGGAATATTGGGTGTTTTGTCCGCACCTGTGGTTTGGTTTGGTGGTTTGCATGATTATCAACGCGATAGAATTATTACTTTTATAAATCCAGACCATGATGCCAAAGGTGCTGGTTATCAAATAAATCAGGCAAAAATAGCATTTGGTAGTGGTGGTTTTACTGGTAAGGGTTATTTGTCGGGAACACAATCACAACAATCTTTCTTGCCAGAAAAACAAACAGATTTTATATTCACAATGCTGGGTGAAGAATTTGGTTTTATTGGTGCTTTTTCTTTGTTAATTGTGTATTTTTGGATTATTTTAGTGCTATTTTGGTGTGCAAAAACATGCAGAAATAGATTTGGACAATTGGTTTGTTTTGGTTTTATGTTGAACTTTTTCATTTATTATTTTATAAATATATCTATGGTACTTGGTTTAATGCCAACAGTTGGTGTTCCGTTACCACTAATGTCTTTTGGTGGCAGCAGTTTGTTATCATTACTGTTTGGTTTCGGCCTATGCCAAAATGCACATATAAATAAAGACCAACAATTATCTGCCAAAGGAAGTTAAGATTATGAATCTTTTAATTGTAGAATCACCATCAAAAGCAAAAACTATTGAAAAATACCTTGGCAAGGGGTGGCGTGTTATTGCGTCTGTTGGTCATGTTCGTGATTTGGTTCCAGAAAATGGCAGTGTTGATACAGAACACAATTTCAAAATGCGTTGGCAAATTATGCCAGGCAAAGAAAAACAATTAAAAATTATTACTGATGCTGTTAAAAACGCTGAAAATATTTATTTGGCATCCGACCCTGACCGCGAGGGTGAAGCGATTGCTTGGCATATTTTAGATATTTTGAAATCAAAAAAAGTTTTAGCAGATAAAAATGTTTATCGTGTTGCTTTTCATGAAATTACCAAAAATGCTGTGGCAGAGGCTATTAAAAATCCACGTGAAATTGATATAAATTTAGTTGATGCTTATCTGGTTCGTCGTGCGCTTGATTATTTAATTGGTTTTGGTATATCACCATTATTATGGCGTAAAAATTTGGGTAAATCTGCGGGACGTGTGCAATCTGTGGCGGTAAAGTTGGTTGTTGATAGGGAACGCGAAATTGAAGATTTTAAGCCTGTTGAATATTGGTCTGTTTCTGCAAAATGCAATAAAGATGTTGATTTTGATTCTAGTTTAATAAAATTCGATGGTAAAAAAATTGAAAAAACAACAATCGGTTCAAAAAATGATGTTGATAATATTTTAGATAAAATCGGTAAACCTGAAATAAATGGCCTTGTTATAAATATTGAAAAAAAGAAAAATTCAAGACATGCGTATGCACCTTTTACAACCAGTACTTTACAACAAGAAGCCGCACGTAAGTTATATTTTTCTTCGAAAAAAACTATGTCTGTGGCACAAAAGTTGTATGAACAAGGTTTGATTACATATATGCGTACCGATGCAACAAATTTATCAGCAGAGGCTGTTGCAGAAATTCGTGAATACATATTAAAAAAATATGGTGAAAAATATTTACCAAAATCACCAAATGTTTATGTGACTAAATCTAAAAACGCACAAGAAGCACACGAAGCAATCAGACCAACACACTTTTTAAATTCTGATAAAAATTTATCGGGTGATGAAGAAAAGTTATATGATTTAATTTGGAAAAGAACCATAGCGTGTCAAATGACAAACGCAGAATTTGATAGTGTCAGTGCAGATATTAAACCGGATACTGCTGATGCTGTATTCCATAGTGTTGGTACAACCAGAACTTTTGATGGTTTTATGCATTTGTATAATGAAAGCAAAGATGATGAATCAGAAGATAAAGAATCTAAATTACCACCGTTAAATGTTGGTGATAAAGTTGTTATCAAAGAAATTAAACCAGAACAACATTTTACACAACCACCTGCACGATTTACCGAAGCCTCTTTGGTTAAAAAATTAGAAGAGTTGGGAATTGGTCGTCCATCAACATACGCAACAATTATGTCAACGATTGTCGATAGAAATTATGTTGAACAAGATAAACAACGCAGATTTCATCCAACACCTGGCGGATGGGTTATTGCCGCATATCTGGATAAATATTTTACAGATTTGGTTGATGTCAATTTTACTGCAAAAACAGAAGATACTTTGGATGATGTTTCAAATGGTAAAACAAAAAAAGTTCCGGCATTAAACGAATTCTGGACACCAACTAAAAAAATGATTGATAATGCCAAAGATATTACAACCACAGAAATTATCGATAATATAAACCAATTTATGAATAAACATTTATTCGCAGAAACAGGTGATATTTGCCCGGAATGTGGTGGAAAACTCGGTATAAAATTATCTAAATTTGGTGCTTTTGTTGGGTGCAATAATTATCCAAAATGCAATTATACAAAAAAATTATCTGCGGATGCTGTTTTACCAAGTGAAGCACCACAAGATATAAAACCTGGTGATAAAGATTTGGGTAATGGTATTACTTTCAAAGTTGGAAAATTCGGTCCGTATGTGACAGACGGTCAAAAAAATGTCAGTGCAAAAAAATATACTGCTGATACAATTACATTGGAAATTGCACGTGATTTAATTATGAATTCTGGCAAAAAGTTGGAACCGATTGAAATCGGAAAAAATCCAGAAACAGATGCTATGATTTTATATTATCCAACTGGACGATATGGTGCATATATTTCTTCAAATAAAGTCAATGTTTCTGTAAAGGAAAAACCCGATTTAGAAACAGCGATAAAACTTATAAACAATAAAAAAAATAGTAAAAAATAAAATTGCAAAAATTTGATAATTCTTTTACAGACGAACTTAGAAACCGATTATCACTGATTGATGTTATTGGTCGTAAAATTGCACTTGTAAAAAAAGGTCAAAATTATTGGGGATGTTGCCCATTTCATAATGAAAAAACACCAAGTTTTTCCGTAAATGAAGAAAAAGGATTTTATCATTGTTTTGGTTGCGGTGAACATGGCGATATTATTTCTTTTACTATGAAAACAGAAAATATAGATTTTCGCGAGGCTATAAAACAACTGGCTGATATGGCTGGGTTAAAAATTCCAGAATTGAATCCAAAAACACGCGAACAAGTTGCAGTGGAAGAATCTTATTTTTCTATTTATGAAAAAGCAACATGTGCTTTTTGTGAAAAATTATTTTCGCCTGATGGCGCGTATGCACTGGAATATGTGCGCAAACGTGGTTTTACGGATGATATGATAAAAAAATATCGTATTGGTTATGCACCTAAAAATAATTTTATTTCTGGTAAATTTTCAACAGTAAAACAATCAGAATTACTTGCCACAGGATTGTGCAGAATCGGTAATTATGGTATGTATGATTTTTTCCGCGATAAATTGATGTTTCCTATATTTAATGCAAATGGAAAAGTTATTGCTTTTTCTGGCCGCAGTTTAGATGGCAGTGAACCAAAATACATAAATACCGGTGATACTGTTTTATTCCATAAAAGAAAAACTATTTTTGGTTTTAATTTTGCACGCGATGCAATTCATCGTGCAAACAGAAGTATTATTGTCGAAGGTCAAATTGATGCTATACAAATGCAAAACAATGGTTTTCCCGAAACTGTGGCACCACTTGGAACAGCATTAACCCAAGACCATATTTCTATTTTATGTAAATCAAATCGTAATATAACGTTTTGTTTTGATGGTGATAATGCCGGACAAAAGGCCGCTGTGCGGGCGTGTGATATAGTTATGCCATTTGTTCATGATAATTCTGATATCAAATTTGCTTTTGTAACGGGTGGTAAAGACCCAGACGAAGTATTAAAAACAGGCGGTTTTGATGCAATGAAAAAAATTATAGATTCTGCAACACCTTTGGTTGATTTTTTATGGGATATTGCAAATAAATCTTTTGTTGTTGCAACCCCAGGGGGCAGAGTTCAAGCAGAAAAATTTTTAAAATCAGAATTAGAAAAAATTACAGATAAAGATTTAAAAAAAGAATTAGAAAATGAATATAATTCACGCAAATTTAATTCATGGCATAAATGGAAAAAGACCGAAAATACTGCGCATAGCATTGATTTACCAGATGTAGATAATATTACAAAAAAGACACTTGTTTATATTGTAAATAAATTTCCAGAACTTGCCGAACAACATTCTGAATTTTTAATGTCTTTGAATATTTCTTTTGATACAGAAATTTCCAATATGAATTTGGATTATAAATCTGCTGAAAAATTTTTAATTTCTGTAAAATTAAAAAATTATCTGAAAAATTTAGAAGAACAAAAAAAATCTTTGTTTGATAAAATGGTAAAAAATAATGATGTAAATAACGATGAAATCGCAGATATAGATAAAAAAATACAAGAAACAAACCAAAAATTAGAAAAATTATTGTTCATTTAAAATAAAAAATTACCGGCTTTTTTTAACATTTTTATTAAAAAGGCCGGTATTTTTATTTTTATTAAACATTAAACAAGAAATGACAAATATCACCTGGTTGCATAATATATTCTTTACCAACTGTTCGCATTTTTCCGGCTTCTTTGACAGCGACTTCACCACCGAGTGTGATATAATCATTTGGTGCGATTATTTCAGCACGAATAAATCCACGTTCAAAATCACTGTGTATTTTTCCAGCCGCCTGAGGTGCAGTCATACCAACAGTTATAGTCCAAGCATGTGCTTCCTTGGGACCAACAGTATAAAAAGTTTGAAGTCCAAGTGTTTTATATCCAGTTCTTATTATTTTATCAAGTCCTGATTCTGACAAACCTAAATCTTCTAAAAACATTTTTCGTTCATCTATATCAACAATTTGTGCGATTTCCATTTCAATTTTTGATGATATTATTAAAACATCAGATTCTGAACCGTATTTATCCTGAACAGATTTTGAATATGTATTTCCTGTGGCGGCAGATGCCTCATCCACATTACAGACATATATAACAGGTTTTGCAGTTAATAAATTAAATGGTGTACAATCAATACCTGATTTTCTGGCTGGCGTTCCATTTGATAATCCAGAATAAATTTCTTTGGCATCAGATAATAATTTTATCGCATTTTTATCCAAACCATGTGCTTTTTTTTCAAGGTTTTTCATTTGACGTTCCAAAGATTCCATATCTGCCAACATCAATTCTGTTTCAATAGTATCAATATCAGCCAATGGATTTATAACACCGTTTACATGAACAATGTCGTCATTTTCAAAACATCTTACAACATGAATTATTGCATCTGTTGATAATATATTTGATAAAAATTTGTTTCCAAGTCCTTCACCAGATGATGCCCCCTTGACCAAACCAGCAATATCAACAATTTCAAGTTGTGTTGGGATTATCTTTTCAGATTTATCAACATTTGCCAATTTTAACAATGTTTCATCTGGCACAACAACACGCCCAGTATTTGGTTCAATGGTACAAAATGGATAATTTTGAGCGTCTGCCGCCGCACTTTGTGTTAAAGCATTAAACAAGGTAGATTTTCCAACATTTGGTAAACCTACAATTCCGCAATTGAATCCCATAATAAAATCCTTTATAATAAGAATAATATGTCATACATCTGGCAAGATTTCAATATAAAAACTTTCCCCGCAGAAACTATTGTTTTCCGCGATGGCGTTTATTGTCCTGAACTTTCAACTATTGATTATAAATCAATAGATATCACATACGACTTACCTGTACATATTATATATGTCGGTAATATAAAGGATGATAAAAAATTAAATATAGAACTTAATTCTGATAATCAAAACGTTTTTGTTTCTGTTAAAATAAACGTTGATAATCCGGCTTTTTTAAAGTTTTTTATTAAAAATTCCGGTGAAAATTCAAAAATAAAAACAAATATAATTATAGAAAATAAATCTATATTGAATTTTAACTGTTTTGCCGAGCATTTGTATAAAAACACCGGTATTTTTGTAAAAACAAAATTACTTGCACATCAAAATAGCGTTTCTAAACTATCCGCAGATGCAATAATAAAAAATAATGTTGAATTATGCCAATCTAGTATCGATTTGTCTGCTATGGCTGACGATAATGCTAAAATTATCTTTTTACCAGCACAACATATTTCAACCGAACCAGATAAAGCATCACATAGTGCATCTATATTTAGACCAAACGATGAACAAATATTATATTTACGCGAATCGGGTTTATCTGGGACAGAGGTTATGCAAGTTATGCGTGAAGCGTTTTTTAACGATATAGATTTTAATTAAAAAGCCCGATAAAAAAATCGGGCAAAATATTGTCTTGGTTAGAAACTTATTTCTTTTTAAAACCCTGTTTTGCCTTTAATTTAGGATTAGTAGGGTCAATCAATATAATCTGTTTTCCACGGCGTATTTGTTTTACATTACCGCGTTTTTTCCAAGCCTTTAATGAACTTAAAAATTTCATATCTAAATCCTTTTTGCTTTTTGATTATAAACTTTATTTGTAAAAAATCAAATAATAATTATTATTTTTTGTTGTTTTTGTTGGGGCTGTTTATTTTGTTGAAAAAAGTTTTCATTTTTTTATTGACTTGTTTTTAACAAAAAAAGTCGGTTTTTGCCGGCTTTTTTCAATATTGTTGAAAATTTATACCTGTTGAAAACTGGTTAAAAAAAACCGGTGTTTTTAACATTTTCAACAATTTATACCGGATGTTTTTTTCTGCTTGTTAAAAATTGTTAAAATCATTATAATTATCAACAAGTAGGTGGGAATATGAAACAACAAGTTTTAAAAGCATTGGCAAATCCGTCGCAAATCTTTCATGTGCCTTATTTTTTGGCGATTATAAATTTTTGTGTACAATTTATTGTTTTTATTATTATATTCGTTGTTGCTTTGTTGGTGTTTAAAAAAGATATCCAGCCACTTTGGTTTTTATTGTCTGTTATAATTGTTCATTTATCGATGGCTTTTTTTTCAAAAAAAGACCCGCAAATTGGACAAATTATATCGGCAAAATTAAAAATGTTAAAACATAAAATTCCAGGGAAATTACCGGCATGAATGACGTTTTTTATAATTTTTTTCAATATTATTTTGCAGGAAACAATGATTTTACAATCACTTTAACTGTTTTAATTATTTCTGTGGTTTGTTTGTTTTTGGTTTTGTTGATTTATATTCCTATTTTAACCAAGAAAATTTTACCAAAGTTTGGTTATGCTCATTATTATCAATATTTACCGTTTAAAAAAGTTCGTAATGATGATTGTATAGAATTATATGATGGCAGTATAATTCGTGTTTTTTCTTTGCAAGGTGTTCAAACAAGTATGCAAGATAATGAAACACGTGAAAAATTTTTAGATGCCAGGGCACAACTGTTTAATCAAATTCATGATTCAAATGTAACACTGCGTTTTTTTACTGTTCGTGATAAAGTAAATGTTGAAAATGATTACGAATTTCATCAACCAGTATTACAAAAAATTTATGATAAATGGCAAAGCCAGGGGTTAAAAATATTCTTTAATAATTATTATGTTGTTTTATCGGTTACTGGAAATAATGCCAAGGATAAGTTAGATACTTATTCTGATTATATTGAATCTATGTTGGGGGCATATAATCCAAAAGTACTTAAAAATAATGATAAAGATAACATGGCAAAATTTTTTGGCAGGGTTTTATCACCAATTACAAAACCAACACCAAGTGTGTGTAATGATAATATAGATGAAGTTGTTGCTGTTGATGATGTATCTTTTTTGAAAAATGGAATTGTTAAATATGAAAGTGGTTCAAATGTTAGATATGCTGCTTTGTTGTCTTTCAGAATATCCCCAGATTATTTAGATGAAGAATTTTTTATTTCTGTTTCAACAATTCAAACAGAAATGATTATGATGAATGCTTTTCGTATTATGGGGTTGGCTGATGTTGAAATGACAATGCGTCAAAGAAAAACAACCGCAGATGAAGAAACAAATTCTACGATGGAACAATTAAATGTTGCACAATCTGTAATGGATGAAAATGTTTCTGGAAATCAGAGTTTAGTAAATTATTATCCTTTATTTATTTTGTTTGGTAATACAGAACAAGATTTAGATAATTCTATTGATGAATTTAAAAAGATTGCTGCTTCGTTTGGTGTTTCGCCTGTTGTTGAAAATTTTGCAACAAAGGTTTCTTGGTTTGCACAAATTCCTGGATTTGATGTTTTTCCAAGAAGTTTTAAATTATTATCCAAGACTGCCGCAATTAGTATCCCAATGGATACAACACCCAAGGGTAATGAAAATTCAGATTGGGGACCGGGACCTTTGGTGGTTTTTCCAACAGCACAAGGTACCCCATATCAATTCCAATTCCATGTTTCTGATAAACCAGTGGCGGTTGGACATAGTTTGACGATTGGTCCAACTGGTGGTGGTAAAACAACATTGTATTCTTTTTTAATTGCACAGGCTTTGCGTCATCAAAAATTAAAAGCATTCTTTTTTGATAGAAATAAAGGTGCAGAAATATTTACTTTATCTGTTGGTGGTAAATATGTGACAATGCAGGGTAAAGAAAAAAAAGATAGCGAAAGTAATTATAATTTTGAAACACATTTAAATCCTTTGTTATTATCTGATACTGTTGCAAATAGGACTTTTTTACGTAAATGGTTTTCGATTATTTCTGGACAAACAGACCCAATGTCTTTGGATGAAATTGCACGTGCTGTATCTGTGAATTTTGATTATTTATCTAAAAAAGATAGAAAGTTAAAAAATTTATGGGAAAGTTGTTTTTCTTCATCTGGTAATATGCGGAATAATTTGAAAAAGTGGGTTGATGATTTGCAATATGGTGATATATTCAATGAAGATGTTGATACTTTGGAATTAGGTGCTAGATTAACAACATTTGATTTTACCGATATTTTACAAGACCCAGTATTGTCGCCCGCGGTTATTTCTTATATTTTACATCGTATAAATAATACGACCGTATCTGGGGGAAATCCGTCGCTTATCATGATTGATGAAACTGCACCAATGTTGGAAAATAAAATGTTCCGTGATAATTTTATTGCAGGATTACAAGAAGGTAGAAAAAATAGACAGGCATATATGGTTGCTTTCCAACGTGCAAATGTTTTGGATAAATTAGGTATTGGTGATGTTGTTCGTGGTCAGGCACAAACTGTTATGTTTTTTAGAAATCCGGCGGCAGATGCATCTGATTATGAACATTGGAATTTAAATCCTTTGGAAATGGCATTTATTCAAGGAAAAGCATATCCTAATTTGAAAAGGGCGGTTTTATTATCTCGACCAGTAAATAATGAATCTGTGATATTAAATACAGAACTTGGTGGTTTGGGTAATTTGTTAAGATTGTTTGAATCTGGGCGTTCTTCGGTTTTGTTGGCGGAAGAATTATATAAATCTTTTGGTAATAGTTTTGTAGAAGAATATTTAAAAAAGAATGTTTAGGTTTTTATTTGTTTTTTGTTGTGTATTTTTATTTTCAAATGTTTCTTTGGGAATGTCTTGTATAGATTTTAAGCAAAGACCAAATATCAGTATTAGTACACCTGATGCAATAAAAAAAATTGTTCAACCGATTGAACCAATGGATTTATATCATGGTAATGTTGTTGCAACTTTTGTTCAAGATTTTGATATAGAAGCAGATGTAAATAAAGTTGATGACGGGTTTTGTGTCGGAATAAAAAATATAGATGCAATTATTGGGTATAATAATTTTTTGGTCAGTATAGATATTCGTAATTTACCGAATTCTTGTTCTTATAATGCGGTGTTGAATCACGAAGAACAACATATAAATGTTTATTTATCTGTTGTTGATGAATTTTATGATGAATTAAAAAAATCTGTTTTTGTTGCGGCTGATTCTGTTATGCCTGTATTTGTTAAATCTGAACAAGATGTTGAATATGTTTTGGAAGAATTTAATAATGAATTATCAAATCATCCAGAAATTATTTTATTACAAAAAAAAATAGATTCTATGCAACAAATAAAAAATAATCAAAATGATGAATTTGATGATAGAAAAGAACTAAAAAATTGTCCTGATTTTTTTAGTTCTTTTTAATTTAGCGACTATTTTGTAATGCTATGCTTAGTAAGTAATTTTTACAACATTGTATATTTTCACATTTTACAATTTGAACATATTCGCCAATGTCGTTATCTTTTATTGTTATTTTCATTATTATTTCTTTAGTTTTTGCATCGCGTTCAAAATGAATGTTTTTACCCTTGGTTATAGAATTTATAGTTTGATAAATACGTTCTGTCATAAATATTCCTTTTCTTATATTTTACGGTATTATAAATAAAAAAAATTATAAAAATCAAGAAAAATATAATACATTCAATAATTTAATACATAAAAAACCTTGGTTTTTGTCCAACCCTTTTTTTGATAATTTTGCATTTTTGTAAAATTGTTATTTTTTGCCGGATTTTCAGGCATTCTGGCGATTTTTGTAAAATCATCAAAATTGCCCCAGGGGGGTACATAAAAAACCAAGGTTTTTGACATATTAAACCATTGAAATTATTGCGTTTTTTAATATCTTTTTTATAAAGAAAAAACGCACGATTTAGTGTGCGTTTTGTTTTTGTGTCAGAAAATAGTCATATAAGCCGGATTCTGTACTGCCTATATCGATGTGAAAAGTTTTTACAAACAACAAACCACACCGCATCATAGGTAGCAAGCATAATTAATCTGCATATCATATTACTATGGTATGTCAAGCCCCCTACCCGTTCCTGATAACGCCTTGGGACCGGCATCGGAACCTTTTTGGGGTTGCTGCACATAGAGATTGCATCGTTTCATACTGAATTTAATCAGGTCGTCTCTGTTGCTCTTATCGTCGGGTCACCCCGCACGGCCGTTAGCCGCTATGCGTCCCAATGCAGTCCGGACTTTCCTCTGTATAAAATACAGCTATGCTTCAACCATCTGTACAAAGCATAATTATATACCAAATAAATAGTATAATCAAATTTTTTTATACGCTATATTATTTTTGTTCGCCCATGTGGCGTGCATTCGTAAGTGCATGTCGTAATGCAACCATTGCAATTTGTCTTATTTTTGGTGCCAATGTTCGCATTCCCATACGGTCGGCAACCGTATCGCCCAATGATTTTGCAATGTATTCAAATTGTGTCGGTGCAATTGTGTAAATTTCACTGACTATTTCGGTTGTTTTTAAATCTGTAATTTGTTGTTCGTGCATATTTGTACCCCCCTTTATAAAAAAATGTATTTTTGCAACTTGTTTATTGTTTCATTTAAATTATATCATAAAGTATCTTGACCCACAAATACAAATTTGCTATGTATGTTGTGTTAAATACAATAAGGAAAGTTAAAATGAATATTATTAGTAAATTATTAGGCTCTGCAAACGATAGAATTGTTAAGTCTTATGAAAAAAATGTGTCTTTTATCAATGATTTAGAACCCAAATATCACGCAATGTCCGATGAAGAATTACGCGAACAAACACAGGTATTGCGTCAAAAATTGCAAAATGGCGAAAAAGAAAAAAATGTTTTGCCAGATGCGTTTGCTGTCGTGCGTGAGGCTGCTTTGCGTGCAATCGGTTTAAGACATTTTAACGTACAACTTATTGGCGGTATGGTTTTAAGTAATGGGCAAATCGCAGAAATGAAAACAGGCGAAGGTAAAACACTCGTTGCGACATGCGCAATGTATTTGAAAGCATTATACGGTAAAGGTGCGCATCTTATTACTGTGAACGATTATTTGGCGTGTCGTGATGCCGAATGGATGGGACAAGTGTATAAGTTTTTGGGATTGACCGTTGGTATTATTCAACACGATATGACCGATGAAGAAAGACGTGCGGCATATAATTGCGATATTACTTATGTGACTAATTCTGAACTTGGTTTCGATTATTTGCGTGATAATATGAAGTTTACAAAAGAACAACAGGTGTTGCGTCCGTTCTTTTATGCGATTGTCGACGAAGTAGATAGTATTCTAATTGATGAAGCACGTACTCCATTGATTATTTCTCGACCTGCGGAAGATACAAGTGATTTATACAATAAAGTTGATGCGGTTGTTGTTCAATTGGTTGCAGA
>CALCGS010000082.1 GCA_937901165.1 uncultured Alphaproteobacteria bacterium | reverse complement strand
ATATTCGGACTATGTCAAAGGTTTAGTGCCATATGAAAAAGACAGCATAATAGATGCAATAGGAACAGACAGCCGCATAGAGAGAAGGAATGAATTCCTCGACTATAAAGACTTCAACGCATATTTCGCCCAATCTCATTTTGTGCTCTTTGCTGATGACAAGGGACCTTTACTCGCTTCTTACTATGCATTAAAAGCTTTAAGAGATAATACTTCTATTCCATTTGATTTTCATTTAATGGTTTTAGAGCCGGATACTATAATTCCATTGTTAGGATTGCAAAAAAATGACATTATTTCTATTCATTATGAAAGTACATTTCAAGTGCAAAGGACTTTGGAAAATGCTAAAAAATATGGGTGTAAAGTTTTTTTGGCAATTAATCCTGCAACGTCTTTATATGCACTGGAAGAGGTAATTCATTATATTGATGGTATTAATTTACTTACTGTTAACCCCGGTTTTGCAGGTCAAAAAATTGTAGAATCTAGTTTTAAAAAAGCAGAAAAATTACAAAAGTTTTTGATAGAAGTCGGAAAAGAAAATATGGATTTTGAAGTTGATGGAAATATAACTTTCGAAAATGCTGAAAAATTGAAGAAGTATGGAGCAAATATTTTTGTCGCGGGAACATCAAGTATATTTGGAAAATCAGGTATAAAAGAGGGTTCAATAGAAAAATTAAGAGATGTAATTTCTTAAAATCTTTAAAAGTGTATTAATGTTTCCAATAGAAAATAATAAGGAAAATCAAATTAATAAAATGTAAGCAAATTAAGAAATACAATGAAAAAGGAATAATAATGCAAAAAAAGAAAAATATATTAGTATTTCCTTGCGGAAGTGAAATAGGTTTGGAAATTAATCGTGCATTAGCAAATGATATTCATTTTGAAATGTTTGGTGCATCAAGTTTGCCAGACCATGGTAAATTTGTTTATAAAAATTACATTGAAGGTGTGCCTTTTGTTGATAATGATAATTTTATTGATGAAATTAACAAGATTTGTGAAAAATATCAAATTGATTATATTTTTCCGGCACATGATAGTGTGGTGTTAAAATGTGCACAAAATGTAGATAAATTAAAATGTAAAGTTTTAACATCTGATGTGAAAGTATGCGAAATTGCTAGATCAAAAGCGAAAACGTATTCTTATTTTAAAGATATTATTCTGTGTCCAAAAGTATATAGTATTGATAATATTGACAAGTATCCTGTTTTTTTAAAACCAGATGTTGGACAGGGATCAAAAGGGTGTTCTGTGGCAAATTCGTATGAAGAAGTTGCTGTCGCAGTGCGTAAAGATCCAAGTTTGCTTATCTTGGAATATTTGCCTGGCAAGGAATATACCATTGATTGTTTTTCGGATATGAATGGTAAATTATGCTATGTCCAAGGACGTCAAAGAGCGAGAATTTTAAACGGGATTAGTGCGAATTCATTCCCTGTTTCTGATGTTCGTTTTATGGAATTAGCAGAAAAAATAAATAACGCGATGCATTTTAAAGGTGTATGGTTTTTTCAAGTAAAAGAAAATGAAAATAATGAATTATGTCTTATGGAATTTGCACCACGAATTGCAGGAACAATGGAAATAAATCGTATGCAGGGCGTTAATTTGCCGTTAATGTGGTGTTTTGCAGCATCAGGTTATCCAATATATATTATAAAAAATGATTATTCTATTGAAATAGATAGGGCATTGTCTAATTCGTTTAAGATAAAAATAGATTATGATACTATTTATATTGATTATGATGATTGTTTGGTTTCAGAAAATCATGTAAATCATACAATTGTTGCGTATTTGTACAAAGCTTTTTCAAATGGAAAAAAGTTAATTCTTTTGTCAAAACACAAAGGTGATTTAATATCAGAATTAAAGAATTTTAGATTATATCATTTGTTTGATGAAATTATTCATATAAAACCAGAAGATGAAAAGTATAAATATATCAAGGATAAAAAATCAATATTTATAGATGATTCTTTTGCAGAAAGAAAATCAGTTCATGATAAATTGGAACTTTATGTGTTTGCGCCTGATATGATAGAAGGTATGTTGTAAATCCCCAAAATTTGGGGATTTTTTAATACAGAAACCTTTCTTTTATTTCCTGAACTTTTGCAGAACGTTCGGCTTTCAACTGCTCAATCTCTGCAACAATTTCTTCCGTCTGTTCTTCATCTTTCAGGCGGTTGATGTGTGCTGTGATTGGGTCAACTTCAACCAAATATGCTTCGGCACGTTTTTCCTGTTGTTCTTCGTTTGTTGGTAATGGTATTTCAGATTTTAACAGATATTCGCCATTATATTGGTCGTAATCGGCTGTGGTGTGTTCTTGGTCTGATTCCACACTATCTTTTACAAGACAGAAAAATTCGCTGTCTGTATCGCTGATTGCTATGATTTTATTATCTTTTATTGCTTTGAACATTTGAATACTCCTTTATTGTGCACCTTGGGCATATATGAATTGAAATTGTCTAATTTCCATATTTTGATAGTATAATCTAATTGGTTCACCTTTTTTTACAAGAATAAATACAGTTAAAATTTGTCCTGTTTTATATGCTGTATCTCTATAAAAATTACTACCAGCAGCGACACCAGTGCTCAAAAAATCACTACCAAGAACAAGTTCTCCGCCTACCGCTGATGAAACACCAACACAATGATAATATCCATCTGCAGGTGCAGTATATTGTATTCCAGTAGCACCCGCTGTTATAGATGTTTTATGTGTAAAATTCGGCATAGCAAGATGTGCGATTGTTTCTTTGCCGGTTGCGGTTATGTTTGACAAATCTGTTGAAGATTTTCCCGACAACAAATCATCTATCTCGGTTTGTGTGTAAATATCTGATGATTTTGCCAATTCTGTTCCGCCTTGGGTTGAACCGTCATGAACACGTAATGTTTTTTTTGTTAAATCAACCGTTATTTCGCCTTCTGCACCTGTGAACGCGTCGTTTTCGGCTGTCGTTCCGCGTCGTATTTGTATTTGTCTTGACATAAAATAATCCTTTTTTGAAAAAATAAAAAAAAGACACAAAATTGTGTCTTTTTATATGTTGTTTATTATATCATAAAATTGATAAAAAATCAAGACTTAACGTGTGTAATCTTGTATGTTTTGTATAAATATTTTTTTATTTATTTTGTGTAATGGGCATTTATGACATGTTTCGTTTGGACATGTTTGGCATGTTGATATTGGAAAATTATTTGGCAATATGTTCGTGTATAAATTACGTTTTTTAGCGAATTCTTTTAACCAAAATGTATATATTGGTTGGTGTTTGTTTTGTTTTGAAATAATATTCAAAAATGTTGAAAATCTTTGAATTGTTGCCATAGCGTATTTTTGTTCTGTTTTTGATACGTCATCAAAGTTGGATGCACTGTTGCTGTGTCTGTTATAATAATATAATGCGTTTTTGGCTGTTGCGACAGATTCTGCATAAAATGTTGCGAGCATACAAAATAACATATCTTCGTCCAATGGCATTTTGGGTTCAAAGTGCAAATTGTGTGATGTTAAAAAATTGCGTTTGTATAAAGCAAAATTAGCATTTTCACGAATGTCTGCATGTAATATCATTTCGTGTTTGTTTTTTAAGTTTGCGTCATATGTTAAATTTTCGTTATAAACATGACATTTTATGTATTTGTCGTCTTGATTAAATGTTATTTTGCCACCAAAAACAACGTCTGGGTGTGATTGATGTGTACATTTTAACAGTTCTGTAAAATAATTATCAGTGATTGTAATTTTTGGAAAATTATACGTTTTTTTATAATAGATGTCTAGATTGGTATGTTTTGATATTGGCAAATCTGATTTTGAAAAATATTTATCTATACAGTGTGGATTTATGCCAACCATATCATCTGCATCAATAAATGTTATGTATTTGCCTTTGGATTGTTTTATTCCAATATTCCTGGCCGAAGATACCCCGCCATTTTGTTTTTTTATGATTTTTAGGTTGGGGTGGTTTTGTTTGTATTCTTGCAGTATGTTTTGTGTGTTGTCGGTCGAACCATCATTTACAACTATAACTTCGTATTTATCAATTTGTGATTGTGCAAAAATACTGTCCAAACAGTTGCGTATGCTGGATTCGCCATTATATACCGGAATAATTATAGATAATTCTGTATTCATAGTATTTAATTTAATACAAAAATAAAAATTGTCAATAGATTTATTATTTCTTTACTTTTCAAGTTATTTATGTATAATTGATTTAGTAAATGGGAAATATAGATGAACCGTATAAAACGTTTGTTTAATTAAAGGTGTGCGACCATCAAATAAATTTGGCGGACGTACGGTTGTGGTATGCCCGTCTTTTTTTAACGAAAAGGGAAAAATATGTCTGAAAATCAAACTATATCAACTAATGAATTAGAAGCAAGATTGCAAAAGGCTGAAAATATAAGATTGCGTGATGGCGTTGTATGGAAAGATAAATTTGAACGCACGCATACGATTGCAGATGCACGTAATTTGTCTGATGATACGGGGGTTAAATTGGCTGGTCGTGTGACGGCTTTGCGTTGGTTGGGAAAATTGATGTTTGGGCGTATTTACGATATAAATGGCGAAATTCAATTTTCTATGTCGCGTGATGAATTGGGCGAAGAAAATTATAAATTTATGAAGGCTAATGTTGATTTGGGGGATTTTATCGGTATTGATGGTGTTTTGTATCACAACATTAAAAATGATTTAGAATCTGATTATTACTCTTATTCTTTGGCAATAGATGATGCTCCTGATTATATAAAAGAAAATGTTAAATATTTTAGTTATGATGGTCATTATTTTTATAACGACTATCACAAAATGGTGATTGATTATAGAAATGGAGAAAGACAATCTTCTGTAAATCCAAATAATCCTTACTATAACTATTATCAGTATTTGCCTTTTAGAACAGAAAGCAATTATACATTTGAAGAAATCAATGACTATATTAATAAGTATTTGTATATAGATTCTTCTTTGGACGAGTACTTTGATTTTAACGATGATGGAGCTAACGATTATGTTAATAAGAGCCAGTTTTATGATGAGATAGAATCATTCTTTATTACAGAAGAAGCATATGGTGTGAATTCCATGATGCTTTTATCAACTGCTATGCATGAAAGTAGTTTTGGAAAGTCAATGAATTCTTATACAAAGAACAATTTCTTTAAGAACGCTGCTTATTCAAGTTTATTTGAAAATTCTGTTAAGAAGTATGAATCATTAGATAATTCAGTATATGCTTTTGCAAAGCATTATGTTATAAGCAACTTAAGAGCCTATGACAACATGATGAAAGTATTTGCGGATGATTTTTATCTCAATGAATATTTTGTCAGAGAGAAGAATCCTGGAGATGCGTTAGTG
>CALCGS010000081.1 GCA_937901165.1 uncultured Alphaproteobacteria bacterium | reverse complement strand
GTTTTAGGACACGAGTTCGAGTCTCGTCATCTCCACCATTTGTCCCGCTAGCTCAGCAGGTAGAGCATTTGACTTTTAATCAAAGGGTCTGGAGTTCGAATCTCCAACGGGACACCATTTTGTTAATAAAACTCCTGAATTGTTTAGTATAGATTTACAGGGAATAGAAAACTTAAATCAAAAACGTAGTAATTTTATTGCAGATATCAAAGGTGCAGACGGTAAAGATGGTGCGGATGGCGTAACGTTTGTTCCAACGTTAGCAGAAGATGGTACACTCAGTTGGACAAAAGGTTCTGCAAGTTCGGAACTGCCGAGCGCTCGCAATATCAAAGGTGCGGATGGTGTAACATTTACACCTATGTTTAATGCAACTACTGGTGAACTCAGTTGGACTAGTAGCAATTCTAGTGTAGTGGCGCCAAGTGCTATGCAAATTACAATACCTGCTTCAGAATACGAAATGATAGGAAATGCATTTGATAATAATGGTATGTTGAATATGGAAATTTTACCTGCAGCTGTTGTTACAAAGAGTGGATTTGCAACTGAATTAGCGTCCAGTACCGCACAAACCGCCTTGTCCAATGCAGGATTTGCAACAAAATCTACTATTACAAACGAAGTTAAAAATGATGTGTTTACATTAAGTGATTTTACAAATTTGTTGCGTAATGGTGGATTGACTGTTAATGCGGCGGGTGAAGTAAAATTGGCTGATACAGATACGAATACCAGTGCTGCAAACTTGGTGGAAAAATTAAATACAGCAAAGGCCAATGATAGTTCTATTCAAACGACTGGGATTACAGCACAAACCAATATTGCATTAAGTGTAGCGAATTTTTCTTCAACAATATCTACAACAACAGATGCAACAGAATGTAACAAAACGGCTTATATGTTCTGGAATACCTATGCAGCAGATAATAAAGGCGAATGTCAACAATGTCCAGATGGTACAAAATTTGTTGGTATAGAATCAACAAGTCCTGCCGAACGGTGTGTTTGCTCTGATACATCGACGGTATTGACATATAAGGACGGTAAATATTCATGTGTTAAAGTCGAAGGAAAAACAGCATGCGAAAAACAAGAAAATACATATTATAATGGTTCATCTTGTAACAAATGTCCAACAGGTACATATTTCGACCCTATTAAACGTTGTGTTTGTAAAGATGCAAGTCAAACGTTTAATACATCAACTGGTCAATGTGTTAATGCACAGGCTGGTGATTGCGCTGCAAAAACAATGTTCTGGTTTATAGAAGCTAATAAATGTTTGGAATGTCCAGATGAAGCACCATTTGATGCAACAACTGGTACCTGTGTATGTAATGGTGATGGTTTGATGTTCAATAATTTCAAGGGGAATTGCCAATCATGTCCAGATGGTGCAGAATATTCTAAAGCAACACATCAATGTGTTTGTAAAGAAGGGACTGCTTTAAATGCCGAAACTTGGAAATGTGAAACAAGTAAATAAATAATATATCCCCAGAATTTATCTGGGGATTTTTTTTAGTTGTACAGATACTGATTTTTTGCTTGCAAAAGTTATATTATATGCTAAAATTTTAAAATGTGAAGTCTTCGGGGATATGGCGGAATGGTAGACGCTGAGGACTTAAAATCCTTTGGTCATTGCGACCGTGTGGGTTCAAGTCCCACTATCCCCACCAAAAAAAATTCCCAATTATGTAAGTCAATTCCCTGGTTGAAAGGATTTTTTATTTGATTATTGTATTATAATATGTTATTCTAAAATACATGCAGTTTTGGATGTGTAGCTCAGTTGGTTAGAGCGTTTCGTTCACATCGAAGAGGTCAACGGTTCGAGTCCGTTCACATCCACCAAAAAACAACCTGCTTTTTTACAAGCAGGTTTTATTGTTTTTATCGCAATCCCTTGGCACGACAACATGCAGATGCGGCACTTTTCCAATCATTATAACTTTTTTGTGGATTGCGTAAATCACGCCATGGTTGCCATCCACTGCAAGACATATTTGTTCCGCTTCCTGTACATTTTATATATCGACGTAAAGAACATGTTTCGGTGGATATTTTACCAGTTTCTGTTGTACATTTAACAACAACGTTTTGATTACGTGCATCAGATGAACCGTATTCCTTGGATGATAATATTTGATATGCAGATGCAGATTGTAAGGTTATTATAAATCCAATTACAGAGATAATTATTTTTTTCATAATTCACCTTCCTTGTAATTTTATTATACCATTTTTTTATTTTATAAATCAATATGCTTTTTTTCCCGAATTAATCATCATGTGTTGTCCATGGTTCGTCATTCATTATTAAATAATATAATTCTGGATTTTCATCGCCAGGATTTCTTATTACCGGCCGAACAACAAAAATATCAACATCGCATGCGTGTGAATTATTGTCGTGTTGAAAAACTTTCAAATCTTGATAAAATTTCTCTGCAAAATCCATTGATTGTAAAAATGCAGCATCGTCATCTTCGGCAGAATAAGCATCACCATGCCACATAAACCACATACCATAATTGACAACATTTTCTTGACCTTGAATATCGTCAGCAGACAATAATAACAAAGGTTTGAATTCAATATTGTTTGTAAATTCTGTTGATGAATCAGATGTTTTATCGTACATATCGCCAGCAAATTTTAATACACCATACAAGGCCCCACTATAAAAACCAGCCATTCCCAACATAGAACCAAATTTTAAAGTTTGATGAAACAAAAAGTCTTTTGTTTTTGTGGCCAAACCACTCATCGAACCGCGTGCAATTTTGGTTGCCTTGTTGATTTTTTTACCACCAGTTAGTGCCGCATGTGTTCCACGTGCAAGTGTTTTGATGTTTTTGAAAGTGTTTCGTACTGGCATATTTCCACGCTTTGCCCCAAGTAGTAATTTTTTTGTTTTAACTAATTTATTAAGATATTTTGCCAAATCGCCTTTTGCGTTTTTGACCTGCTTATATTTTTTTACATCTTTACTTTTTTCTAGGTCTTTCAATGTTTTTGTTAAATCATTTATTTTGTCTGTATTTTCAACAGTTTGTTGTGCTTTTTTTAACTTTGATATTTGATTTGATGTTGTAATATATTTTTTTACGTCTTCTGCATTTTCCAAAGTTTTTATTGTTTTAGTTAGGTTTTTTAATGTTTTTGCTGCACGTGTGGCCTTTATTGTGCCGCTTATAACAGTTCCACCCCCCATTGTGACAATGGTTAAAATTATATCGCCGGCAATTTCTGCGTACATAATCCACCCCAAATCAGCATCACCAGCAATATAATAATCGTTTGAATCTTTATCAGGACAATCCCCTGCTTTATGACATTCATCAATTCCAGTTGTTATATGTACAACCTTGTTTATTTCGTCATTATCTTCGGAAATTGCGGTTTTGCTGGTACAGTTACGTAAACCAATATGATCCACAGGATATAATTTATCAATATTATCATTGATATATTTTATGGAAATTGCATTGTTTTTATCGGGACCAACAAAATCTGATAATGCACCATGTTCAGTTACCATAATTGCATACCACGCAGGATTTACATTTGTCCAAATTGCACCGTCTTCGCCAAATTTAGGCGAATTTTCCCCAGGAAAAGTATTATGTTTTTGTATTAATTTTAAACGGTCTTTTAATATTTTAGGTTGTGTATCATAAGTAATTTCAATTTTTCGCCCGTTGTTAAATGTGTATTCAATTGGTTGTAATGTTATTGTTTCCGTATCCCCATGCGAAGAAAATTCAGGACATTGTAATAAAGATTCAATTACATTTTGAGAATTCAAAACTTGATGCACAAAAATCTTCATGTCTTCAGTCAATAAATCTTGAATAACAGGTTTGTCTTCATCAGCATTATGATTTGAAATACGATTGTTTATTTCTGAAATAATAATATCAGTTGAACATTCACTATTAATCTGTGGACGGTCTATAATTAAATCATCGGCAAAAGAATTTTGCATCATAAATATCGCAAATAGAAAAATAAAATTTTTAAACATTGAAAACTTTAATGCTAAATCAGCCGATATCAAAATTACCGGAAAATCGATTCATCCTGGAGACGCCAAAGGAATTATGGTTAATGCCGGTTTGGTAGCTGCAGAATTTGCAAGTATGCTTCCTAAAAAACTTACTCCAGCAGCGACTGCTATGAGACAAGGTTTTAATCACCTTACTGGAATGTCTGGGGATGTTGAACATGCTGAGCTTCATTACATTTTAAGAAATCACGATATGAATAAACTACTTAAACAAGAAGAA
>CALCGS010000080.1 GCA_937901165.1 uncultured Alphaproteobacteria bacterium | reverse complement strand
ATGAAAAGTATAAAAGTCTTGCTCTTAAAGAAAAGAATGTCACGTTTGGCGGATGTTTAGGTGAGTATAAGTATTACGACATGGATGCAGTTATTGCATCTGCTGCTAAGACTGGTCGTGTTTTCACAGTTGAGGAGCACTTTGTTGTAGGTGGTCTTGGATCTGCAGTTGCAGAGACAATTACAGCTGCTCCAGTATCTGTTCTTGATAAGCGTGTACAGGTTACTAGAATTGGTATTAATGATCAGTTTGGTCAGTCTGGTAAGGCTGGAGATCTTATGAAGCACTATAAGCTTGATGCTGACGGAATTTACGAGCAGATTAAGGCACAGCTTTAATTGAACACAGTTAAATGAAGTTAAAAATCCCTGTCATTATAGGCAGGGATTTTTTATATGTTCTATAAATAAAATATTTGTATGAGATTATTAATTATATTTTTCTAAATTATTACCTTCGGATAAAAAATTATACACAAAAGAATCGTCTAACATATCTGCTTCGTCATCTTTAACATAACTTGTTACCAAGTCAGTAAGAAAAACGCGTGCTTCTTTTGTGGTAGGATCTAATGCACTAACAATGTTTTGTATTATAATATCTTGTTCGTTATTAGATTCTGGATTTGAACTTTCTTTTGTATTATTGGATTCTTTATTTTGGGGTTGTTTAGTATTTGGTTTTGTTAAATTTACATCCAATGTATAATATGCTTTCATATCTTTGTAATTTTGCATATCTTCGGCAGTATTTTTTATACGTTCTTGAAAAGAGACATCCGCAATTCCCTTTGGAAAATCAGTTTGTGTTAAATCACCATTGTTATCATCATTTTGTTTTTGTAAATTTTCCAATTCCCTTGAGCGTTCATCGTATTCCTGTTTCCATTTTGGAACCTGGGGAAAAGATTCCTTGGGTAATTGTGGAACATTTATATTTTGGTTTACGCGTTGTACCGATTGAGGATTTGATTCTATATACTTATCGAATGCACCATCCAAAAAACCGTAACAAGATGTTATGTAATTATGATTTGGCATCTGGGATAACGCAACCATTATTCCAGGACGCACATCAGACAAACGCAATCCGTTGCACTTGTTTCGTGTAGAACAATAATCAGCAATAACGGCGGTTATAATATTTTCACAATCCCCACTGCCCAAATCGGTACCCTGGGCATAAACGGGTCTGGGAAAACCCTGATTATACATACCGTTTTGATTATAATAAGGATTTGATGAATATGCTTGGACATTAGTTATTTGACCATAATTAGATGTAAAAGCCCCAAAACAAGGTGTTTTAAACACCACCGTTAAAAACAAAAACAGTAAAAATTTAGTGCTTTTATCGTACATTCTCTTGTCTTTTTATAAGATTATAACAAAAATTTAATAATAATAAAAGACAAAAATCCACCAATTATAAAAAATGGTCCAAATGGTATGTATTTTTCTTTTTTATATTTTCCCCATATCAAACCTGTAATTGATGCAATTAAGATAGCAATTACCAAACCGATTGTCCCCAACCATATTCCACCACAAGTTATAAGCTTTATATCCCCCATTCCAATTGATGGATATTTCGAATTGGGCTTTATTTTATCAAAAATTAGCCCCGTCATTGTTGGAATAATATATCCACAGCACGCCCCAATAATAGATTCTGTTGGTGTACACACCCATGGAATAGTATGCACAACGACCAAACCGAGTAATAATAACGGGAATAAATGCACATCTGGTATAATTCTGCGCCTTAAATCGGCTATAAAAATACTGCCACACCAATAAATTAAGCATAATGTAAAAAAAACATAAAAAAACATATTTCCCCCTTGCCTTTCGAATCGAAACTATGATACACTTATAATAGACTTAAAAACAAGGATTTTATAAAATGAGTAATGGTTGGGATGCGGCAACAGTAAAAAAATTAAAAACTTTGGCTGAACGTGGGCTTTCTACGTCTGAAATTGGCAAACATTTAGGAATGAGTAAAAATGCCGTTGTTGGTAAGTTAAATCGTTTGAAATGGAACGCAAAGGCAAATGCTAAAAATTCAAAAACTGTTGTTGATAAAAAGCCAAAAACTTCAACAACAGGTAAAAAAAGTGTTGTTAAAATGGCTGTCGAAGTAATCAAAAGCAAGATGGATAAAAAGCCAAAAAACACAAAAACAGAGTCTAAAACAAAAAAAACAGTATCAAAAGCAACTGACAAGAAAAAAACCGTCTTTTTACCAAAGGCTAAAAGAGTATCTAACGATACAGTTAAAAAAAATACACTCAAAGAATCTAAACCACAAGTTGAGAAAAAATCCGTCAAAGATTTGGCTGACCATCAACGTATTATCCAACATTCTTTGGAATTGGCATCTTTGAAACCAAATCAATGTAGATGGCCAATTGGCGACCCGGATTCTGATAATTTTCATTTTTGTGGAAAAACTGTTTTTACTGGAAAACCATATTGTTTGGAACACTGTAAACAGGCGTATCAGTTTACACAACCAAAGAAAAAGTAATTTGTTTTTAGGGGGGCATAAATGCTTGAAGCGAGAGATAATTCTATATTGACACAACGCGATTACAATATCGCAGGCAATTTTTTACGTGCATATTATGATGATAAAAATAAATTAGTTTTTGTTATAGATACAACTATTACAGAAACCAAACCTAATACGTTATTGGTCATAAATACTGTTGGAAATCGTAAATGGGACGATGTTTTGGCAAATGATTATGGCGTTAATCTGGAATTTGTACGTCCAAAAGAAGATAATAAATATCAAAAGTTAGATATAGAATATAGTGGTTTGAACGTTTATGACAATTTGATAAATGCTTATTTAATGAACAAAGATGTCGATAATGCTTTGTCGCGATTAAACGAATTTCGTGTCTTTGCATCCCGTAAAAACGCACAAGACAGATTAGAGCAAAATCAAAAATTGGTTGATAATGCACACCAAACAATTGATAATACAATGCAGACTATTGATGATTTAAACAAAAAGATAAAACTTTTACGTTCTAAATTGTCTGAACAAAAGAAAAATGTTGGACACGAACCAACCAAGCAATCGGCGGCAAAAATCTTGAAAACCGAGGCACAAATAGAAGATTCAACCGAAAAATTAAATCGTGCAAAAAAAAGGTTGGAAAATGCGAGGCATCGTTTGGCTAATGCCCAGGATGATATTAGTCAGGCAGAAATTGTTTTACAAAAATTAGGTAATAACAATACATTTTCACAAGCTGATAACAATTTTGATGACGATATTGATTATGATTCTGATGATTATGAAGAATACGATGATGAAATTATTGATGATGATGAAGATGTTTTGGAAACAGATGATGATAATTCAAATACAGAAATAAAACCTTTGTTTGATAAAGATCCACAAATATTAAATGAAGATATCGCATTTAAACCGGTTAGTTTTTCTGGTTCTGATTTGTTGCAAGACAGCAATAAAGAAAACGATAAAATCGACAAATTAGAAGAAAATAATCAAATTGAAGATAGTACAGATGTTTTGGATAATAAAACAGAACAAAATACGGAAATCGATTTAAATCCACAAGTCGTTGATACATCTGCAATAATGAATAATCAATTGAAACCAATTGAACAAAACAAACAAACAGAAACACCTGTTGTGCTTGACGATACAGATAACAAAGAATTTACTTTTGTTCCACCAATGATTGATTTGTCTGGTATAAATGATACTATGCCAGAAGAAGAAACCAAACAAAATGATTTTGATGTTGAACCGGTGGTTGATGGTGTTGGTCTTGTGCCACCAATGATTGATATGCCTGACAACAATGCTGCAGAATACATATCAAATGAAAAAACGGTCGAACAGCAACCGGAAAGAACAAATGAATCTTTGACAACTAATATTGATGAAAATAAAAAACCTATTGTAAATAGTATAAAATCTGTTGATGTAATTCAAAAGACAAACCCTGCGGTTATGAAACGTCCATTGTCACCAACATATCAAGAAAAAAACATTCAAGAATATAATGCCCCCGAACAGCGTTCTTTCAAAACAAACAAGTTGTATTATGTTTTGTTGGTGTTTTTGATTGTTTTGTCTGTTTTTGCATTGTGGATGTATCAAAAAACACAGAGTAATGTAAAAACAACCCCTGCTTTGGTTGCTAATGTTGCGACAGAAAACAACGAATCCCAGACAGATGATTTTACATCAGAATCTAACGATGATTTATTTATAACAGCAACAGAATCTAATCAAGTTGAAACAATAGATGGTGCAGAAAATTTAAGTACGGATAAGGATTTAAGAAGAGAAAAAATTGAAAAAAATGTAGATAATTTCTTTAAGTCCGTAACAAATGACAACACTAAAAATTCAATCAATACGATTGATGATTCTAAAAATCAACCAGAAGAATCATTAAACAATTCAGAAAATCAAATTACACAACCAATTATTGAAGAAAATGAAATTGTGGATACTGAAAACAATTTTTTGGTTGAACAACAAAATGAAAAACCAGAATATGATGTTTCAACAGAATCTAATATTATTACAGATGATGGTACAGGTTCTTTAAGTTGTGCAGATGGAAACGAACCAGATGAAGATGGTTGTTGTGCCGGTGAAACTTTAACTGATATGTCAGATGGCAGTATTGCCTGTTGCCCAAATGATGGCGGTGAATGTTTTCCGCCAATGTTATAAAAAAACGTCCAATTGGACGTTTTTTTATTTTTCTATTATCACAACAGCCGCAGAATAATTATCTTGGTCTGTTATGGATAAATGAACAGCAACGTTATCAGTGCCAGCTTTTTCTTTTAGTATTGCACTTGCCCCACCCGTTATTAGCAATTTTGGACAACCAGAATCGTTATGAATAACAGATATATCAGAAAAACTTATATTTTCACCGAAACCAGTTCCCAATGCTTTTAAGCATGCTTCGCGCGCAGCCCAACAATTTGCAAGATGTTTTTCAGAATTTGCATTATCGTTGTTGGCGTGTTCAAGTTCGCTTTGAGTAAATATTCTTTGCTTTTTAAAAGTGGACCAATCTAAAAAGCGGTCATTTTCAACCAAATCAATTCCAATTCCAATTATCATTTTTCCTTCCTTTGATATTTGTTATGTGATTGATATTGGCATACTGTAATTTTTATCCGATTCGTTCAAGTAAATATTTTATAAAAAACAATTTTTTTATGGTCGGGGTGACAGAATCCCTTGATATAAATATCTGCGGGGCATTCGTTATAACTCAAACTTCACTGCGTTCGTTTTTGTTTACTCATTGTCGAACCTAAAAACAACTGATGTTGTTTAGAGATTGATTCAGACACATCCACGGTAAAAAAATAAAAATCGCAATAAATGCGCTTTTATTTTTTTATGGTCGGGGTGACAGGAATCGAACCTGCGACCCCTTGCACCCCATGCAAGTACTCTACCAGGCTGAGCTACGCCCCGAACTTTTCAAATTCGTGCAGAGAATAACATTTTTTTTGCTATTTTGCAAGCATTTTTTAA
>CALCGS010000079.1 GCA_937901165.1 uncultured Alphaproteobacteria bacterium | reverse complement strand
ATAAGATCACGCACAGCATGAAACCCAGCATCTAAAAACATTGCGCCCAAAATAGCCTCCATCTCGTTGGCTAAAATATGATCAATCCGTCCCGCTGTCATATGTCCACGACGCAACAATGTTTCTAAATTTATCTTATGTGCAACCGTTGCCAATGTCTGGGTAGACACCAACATAGCATGTCGCCGCGCCAATTCACCCTCTGATTCATTTGGGAACATTTCGTACAACAATTGTGCCACAGAAAGCCCCAACACCCTGTCCCCAATAAATTCAAGTCTTTCATTATTATGCCTACTATCGACACCACTTTGCGTAAGTGCCAAATCAAGCAAACCATCATTTTTAAAAGTATAATTTAATATATTCATTACTTTATCCCCATTCCAAACCTATCCCAGCGCATTTTATCCCCCCAAGACCACAACGCCAACATAGGCATATAATAATTATGAGAATACCAAATAAACCAAACCTTGCCTAACACATTATCGCGTGGAACAAATTTTATATCCGCCCTACTATCTGCACTATTATCCCTATCATCACCCATAAAGAAGAAATGATTTTCCGGAACAGTATATTCAGCAGTATCATCAAACAATGCATTATCTGATATTTCTATTATTTGATGTTCGACACCATTTGGCAAAACTTCTGTATATTCTGTTGCATCGATAACACCGCACGCCCCAGCATACTTATTACAATAAGAGTCATCTTTGTATTCTATTGTATAATTAAATTCAGCCTTTTTATTATCAACCCAAATCTTATTCCCCTTGATAGACACATTATCCTTATAATATCCGACATAACGCATAGACTTTGGCAACATAGCCATAATATAAGGTTTTGGATTTTTACGTTCCACCATTTGTCCATTTATATACAACCGCCCCTGACGCATTTGCACAGTATCCCCAGGCACACCAATCAACCGTTTAACAAAATCCTGGGATTCATTGACAGGATTTCTAAAAACAATTACATCACCAACCTTAGGTTCTTGTTTAGCAAAAAAACGTCCGTTCCACAATTTCCAAGACCCAAATGGAAAAGAATATCGGGAATACCCATACGACCATTTTTCCACAAAAATATGGTCCCCAACCTGTAAAGTTGGTATCATAGACCCCGATGGAATATTAAACGGTTCAAGCAAAAAACTGCGAAAAACAATAGCAATCAAAGCACCATAAAAAATAGTATTAAACCATTCACGTGCTGCATTTGGATTTTTTAACGGCATTTTTAACATCCTTTCTTGTTTTCATTATATTATAACTTGAAATCACGCAAAGCAAGTTATAATATAAAAAATATGATATCACTAAACTCGCTTATCTTTAACGGGATGGACGCCACCCAAATAGAAGTCCAAGTCCAATTATCAACAGGACTTGCAAAACCTGAATTTAATATTATAGGTTTGGCTGACCGTGCCGTAAAAGAATCCGCTGAACGCGTAAGAAATGTATTAAACGCACTAAACATTACTTTACCACCAAAAAGATTAACTGTAAATTTATCACCTGCCGATGTCGAAAAAACAGGTGCACATTTTGATTTACCAATACTATGTGGCATTTTATGTGCAATCAATGTATTGCCCTATGAAAAACTATCACAATACATAATTATGGGCGAAGTTGGATTAAACGGCGGAATATTAAAAACAGACGCCATACTTGCTGCATCTGTTTGGGCAAAAAATAATAATTTTGGAATAATATGTCCCGGCGACCAAGGTGGCGAAGCATTATGGTCAAACAACCAAAATATTTTGGCACCTTTTCATGTGCTACAACTGATAAATCACTTTAACGGCACACAAATATTACCCGCCCCCGAAGAAATATCACAAAAAGAATCAACCAATAAAACAATTGATATGTCCGAAGTTCATGGTCAACAGGCGGCAAAACGCGCACTTGAAATTGCTGCGGCTGGTGGACATGCAATGTTAATGATTGGACCACCAGGGTCGGGCAAAACAATGCTCGCATCCAGATTACCAACCATTATGCCTGAAATGACTGCTGATGAAATATTGGATACGTCAATCATATATTCTATCGCGGGGCAATTATCTGGCAAATCACTTATGACGACACGTCCTTTTCGTGCTGTACATCACACATCCAGTCCTGTTGCACTGGCTGGCGGTGGTTCTGATGCACGACCCGGCGAAATATCTTTGGCGCACAACGGTGTTTTGTTTTTGGATGAATTACCAGAATTCAACCGTTCAACACTGGAAATTCTGCGTCAACCAATGGAATCCGGCAAAATAATGATATCGCGTGCCAAAAGAAACGCTGTATATCCGGCAAATTTTCAACTAATCGCTGCAATGAACCCATGTCCTTGTGGCCATCTTGGTAATGCCGCCCTATCTTGTTCACGTGCCCCCAGATGTGCCGAAGCATATCAAAATAAAATTTCTGGTCCACTATTGGACAGAATAGATTTACATGTTGATGTTGATGCCGTAAACCCATGGGAAATGAAAACAGATACAGAAAACACAGAATCAAGTGCAACAATACGTGCACGTGTTATATCTGCACGTGAACGTCAAATAAAACGCCAAGGTGTTGTAAATGCTTTGCTTGATGGTGTGGCATTGGACAATGTTGTAATAATGACACCAGAAATGACAACATTTCTAAATACTGCTGCCGAAAAAATGGGAATGTCGGCACGTGGATATAACAGAATCAAAAGAATTGCACGCACTATCGCTGATTTGCGTGGTTTTGAAAACGTTGAACTTTCTGATTTGGCCGAAGCATTATCATATCGTCCTATAAATCGTGGCAAATATAGTGCCAAAATATAATACCATCCCCCCTAGAATTCTATAAACATCTTGATTTTTTTAATAAAACAGGTATAATAATACGTTGTAAAAACAACATAATTAAACATTAAAAAATGTAAAAAACAATGTCACTGCACAAGGATTCACTACAAATAAAACAATGTTTTATTAGTAATGAATTTATGTGGTGACGCAACAAAAGGATAATATATGGTTAAACTACATAACAAAGTAAATTCAAAGGATAAAAAAATACACATACCGGAACAAATTGCCGACAAACCGGCGCACGAATCTGATACAAACGATAAAAAAATGTACTTTATGGCTTTGGGTGGTTTGGAACACGTTGGTCAAAATATGTACGTTTATAAATACAAGGGTAAATACCTTGTTGTCGATTGTGGTATGGGATTTTTAGAAGAAGAAATTGGTGCTGGCGATGTTCAATATTGCGACACCACATGGCTTGAAAAACAAAAAAACAACGTTATAGGATTTGTTTTAACGCATGGCCACGAAGACCATATTGGTGCATTAAAATACATATGGCCAAAATTTAGAAAGCCTATTTATTGTACACGTTTTCCTGCGGAAATATTGATAAAAACATTTGCTGGTATGGAAATGGACTTTAATCCAGACAAGGATATTGTGGTTTTCGATCATCATGGTGCAAAATTGGATTTGAAACCATTTACCGTTGAAACTTTCCATGTAACTCATTCTGTGCCAGAGGCCCAGATGCTAATCATATCAACACCTGCGGGCAAGATTTTACATACTGGGGATTGGACATTTAATGACGACAACCCAATTGAAGAACCAACTGATTTTGCCAGATTACGTGAAATTGGTTCTGATCCAAAATTATTGGCATGCGTTTGTGATTCAACATCTGTATCACGTCAAACAAAACAAACCACAGAAACCCAGGTTCGTGAAACATTGACTGAAATAATGAAAAAAGCACCTGGACGTGTATTTGTTACTGGTTATTCACGCAGTATTGCACGTATAAAAATGTTTGCAGAGGCTGCACACACCGCCGGCAGAATTGCCGCAATCAAAGAACGCAGCAATCCAAATCCAGTACCATATGTTGGATTACCTGAATTTCGTGAAATCGGCATAGATTTCAAATACTTAAACAAAGATGAAATTTATACACATGGCGAAATCAAGGATTTGCCTGCGGAAAAACAAGCGATATTTTTAACCGGTTCCCAAGGGGAAAAATACGCAATGTTGACCCGTCTGTGTCATGGCCAGGTTAAAGAATTAAAACTTATGCCAACTGACACTGTTATATTCAGTGCCATTATAATTCCTGGACGCGAACAAGATGTATCTTACTTGTACAACAAATTGGCACGCATGGGCATAAAGACATATACAATCTTTGATACTGATAATGTACACGCCAGTGGCCATGCTGGCCGTCCTGAATTGGAAAGATTTTATGATATTGTTCATCCCCAGGTATCAATTCCAATGCATGGCGATTACATAAACGAAATGTTAAACGGTAAAATGGCAATGGAACGTGGTGGTGCAAAACAAATGATGGTTGTACATAACGGTGAAATGATTGCATTGGCTGACGGCGTTGAACCGTATGTATGTGAAACAATCGAAACCAGTTTTGTTGTTATGGAGGGCGAAACAGAACGCAGTGCTGACGACCAAGTTTATAAAAACCGTAAAAAAATCGCAACAAATGGTGCTGTATTTGTGACATTACCAGTCGACAAACGCGGATTTTTAAAAGGCACACCAGAAGTAAGATGTACTTTTTCATAATGTTGTTA
>CALCGS010000078.1 GCA_937901165.1 uncultured Alphaproteobacteria bacterium | reverse complement strand
AAACAATTTGCCAACCATTTCAGCACCAGCGATATTCCAACCTTTGCCTTTAAAATCTTTTTCTTTGGAAGATGCAGCACACAATGTGTGTCCTTTTACATCGTCAATTGCTTGAATTTCAATATGACGAGCAGATCTAAATACTGACAAACGGATTTTGCCAGGATTTTTTCTTTTCAACGCACCGCGATTTGCCAATGTACGTCTTTCATCAGAAGATAAATGTTTTAACATTTTATTTTTCCTTATTTTATCAATTCCCGTAACAGCGGAAATTATTTATTATTTCTTTTTACCTTCTTTGCGACGGATATATTCGTCTTTATAGAAGATGCCCTTACCTTTATATGGGTCTGCTTTGCGGATTTTATGGATTTTATCAGCAAATTGTCCCAACAAATTCTTGTCACAACCAGAAATTGTGAACTCTGTTGGTGTTTCACCAATTGTAACAGTCAAGCCTGCTGGGATTTCCATAACTACGTCATGAGAAAAACCAACAATCAATGTAAAGATGTTACCTTTTACAGATGCTTTATAACCAACACCTTTCATATACATAGATTTTGAAAAACCTTCTGCAACACCTTTAACAGCGGCCTTGATATTACGAGTCATTGTTCCCCACATAGCGCGAGATACTTTATCTTCTGCATTTTTTGGAGTAACGATAACATGACCGTTTTCAACTTTAACATCTACCAAGTTAGCGTTTTTAGTTTCCAAAGAAACTTTCATTTCGCCTTTTGGACCTTTAACAACTACGGCTTTATCTGTTAATTCAACCGATACGCCATTTAAAATTTCTACTGGATATTTTCCTGCACGAGACATAACGATTTCCTTTTATTAGATAACTTTACACAATACTTCACCGCCGACATTCATCAAGCGTGCTTTGTGATCTGTCATAACACCATTTGGTGTAGAAACAATTGCAATACCTAAACCGTTCAAAACACGTGGCATTTTTGCAGCACCAGAATATACACGACGACCTGGTTTAGAAACAGTTGTAATTTCTTGAATTGCACCGTTACCATTGACGTATTTCAATTCAATAACCAAATTTGAACGTTTTTCATCAACATTTTCTTGGCGAAAATCTGTTATAAAACCTTCATCTTTTAAAACAGTTAAAACTGCAGCACGTAATTTGCTGTTTGGAACGGAAACAAATTCTTTACCTGCATTTTGTCCATTACGGATGCGGGTAATCATATCTCCGATTGGATGTGATAGTGACATATTTTACTCCTTAGTTTGCAAGTTTTACCTTGCTCTTCGACTGCATTGTCCACAGCCTGCTTTTATTTATAATTACCAACTGGATTTACGTACACCTGGTAATTTACCTTCTGATGCCATAGTGCGAACCTGTTGACGGCACAAACCGAACAAGCGGGAGAAACCGCGAGCACGACCAGTGACAGAACAACGATTGTGCAAACGTGTTGGATTTGCGTTGCGTGGCAACT
>CALCGS010000077.1 GCA_937901165.1 uncultured Alphaproteobacteria bacterium | reverse complement strand
AAAATTGATAATTATATTAGAACAAATCAATCTTATGTTGGAAACCGCAAAAATAGAAGATTCTATCAATAGACGCATCCATCAACAAATGGAAAAAGGCAGACGTGATGCTATACTGCAAGAAAAATTACGCGCAATCCAACACGAAATGGGCGAAGATGCCGAAGATATGGACGCAGAGGTTATGCGTAAAAAAATAGATAAAGCAATATTGCCACCGGATGTAAAAGAAAAAGCAATGTCCGAATGGAAACGTATGCGAACCATGTCACCAATGTCCCAAGAAGGTGCTTTGTTAAAAAACTATCTTGACGAACTGTTGGCTATGCCTTGGAAAAAAGAAAAACAACCAGATATTGATTTACAGGTTGCTAGAAATGTTTTGAATTCACAACATTCTGGGATGGATGCGGTTAAAGAACGCATTTTGGAACATATTGCGGTTATGAAAAAAACAAAATCTGCACATGGTACTATTTTATGCTTTGTTGGCGCACCTGGGGTTGGAAAAACATCTTTGTGCAAATCTATTGCTGATGCGTTGGGACGTAAATATCAGAGAATTTCTTTGGGTGGAATTTCTGATGAATCACATTTTAGGGGACACAGAAAAACATATATTGGGGCACAAACTGGACGAATTATGGACGCACTTAAACGTGCCAAGGTGAACAATCCGGTTATTGTTTTGGATGAAATTGATAAAATGGGACGCGATTGGCGTGGTGATCCAGAATCTGCTTTGTTGGAAATTTTAGACCCAGAACAAAATAAAACTTTTCGCGACCATTATTTAGAAGTGGATTTTGATTTGTCTAATGTCGTATTTATTGCAACAGCAAATACACTAAATTTGTCCGCCGCATTAAAAGACCGTATGGAAATAATTGAAATTCCCGCCTATTCCGAAGACGAAAAAGTAAAAATTGCCAAAGAACATCTTATTTCACGCGTGGCAAATGATAACGGTTGGCAAATAAGCGATATCGAATTATCAGACGATGCCATTCGACACATTATTAGAAATTATACCGCAGAACAAGGTGCTGACTATGCAAGCATCGGAAAATACTGAATAACAGCGAAGAGCCGGGAACGAATACCCCGGCTCTTGTCGTTTATGCATAGATTATTTTGTGATTGACAATCTCCGTTGCCCGCTGCCGGATGCTATTCATTGTACCTACCCATGCCATCTGGTCG
>CALCGS010000076.1 GCA_937901165.1 uncultured Alphaproteobacteria bacterium | reverse complement strand
GAGCAAATTGATGCTGCCATCCATTCATTGCGTAGAGCATCTCAGACACAAGACCCTGTAATGGCGGCCAAAAGAAGGAAGGCAGCCTTTATGGAGCTTGAGTCTATCACTGATTCATCTAAAGACGCGTACAAGGCTAAATTGTATTTGCTTTTAAGAGACACAAACTATACCGATTTCGAGTCATATTTCAGCTCTTTGAAGGCAATCGGAAGAGATGGCGAATTTGCTGATAGATTCTTTGAATACGCTTCACAAGAAGATGCTGAGCATTCGATAAAGATCCTTGTTGATTTATTGATAAACAACCTATCTCTCGGCGACAAGGATATTTCCATCAAAAACAAGCCATCGGAAAAGGTTAACATCAAAGATATCGATGTCGCTCTCTCTAGAATCATTATGAAGTATGTCGATCATGTTCCATCCAATGATTTGAAAAAGCTTCTAACTAGACTTCAAGAAATCCACAAATACGGTTTCAAAAAGTCACCATACAGTGACATCGAACTTGCTGATGACATTCTCTATATCAAGCGTTTCATCGACGGCAACGATGCAAAGAAATATGTTGAGGCTAGATTGAATCTTATCGATTCGTTTGAAGGATTGAGATTCGATTTCAACGAAAAGACAAAAGAGAATGCCGCTTTATTGAAATGGATAAACGAAATAGGTGTTTCAAATATTCGTGCACATGAAAATATTATGTTTGTTGATCCTGTAAAATATGGTATTAACAACGAACAATATATTCGTATTTTCAAAACGCCATTATCACGTACAGGATTACTGTTTGTATTGGTAAAACCGGTTGAACATAAATTGACCAAACAAGCATATTTCGAATTGGCAAAAATAGCGGTATGTGCGGAATATTGTTTGGCAAACATTGATGATACCCGTGGCGAAGTATACGCACGACAAATGGCATTAGTTGACCCTAAATTTCTAGAACCAGGGAAATACAAAGAAATTTGCAGGTTGGCTGCACGCACAAATTATCGTGCGTTAAAATGGATGCAATATGACAAATTAAGCGAACAAGATTTTATCGATGTCTTTATGGCAACGGCAACACATTGGCACCACAAAGAATGTTGGGGAATGAATCCGGCAATCCATTATTTAATGGACAGCGATTGCCCAGACCGTTTACGTAAAGCCTGCTATGTCGCATATGCTGAAAAATATGGCATTGAAAGTTTAAAGCATGGTTATGAATCTTTTACGCGTGGCACAAATGTCACAGCAAACGAACTTGATGACGGGATGCTAAACGATGTTAGAGATAGTTTGGCTTTCAGAAAAAAAGCGCAACCACAACAAAGAAAATTCACATTTGTGCGATTTGATGATCCAGCATCTTTTGATGTATGCTGTGATTGTGCTACAGCTTTAGAGACTTGCCCAGTTTACAAACAAGCAAGACCTTTAAGTTGTGATATTGCAAATTGGAATCATGCATTTTTTGATGATAATCGACATATGCAGGCGCAAAATCGTGTAGATATAACATTAGCAAATAAAACCGATATGGATGCTCTTAAGAAAAAACTAAACGATGCATGTAAAACTTGCAAACTGGGGCATAACAGATAAAAAAGATATAAAATGACAGATATTCCAAATACAGAATATATTACAATTACTGCTGACGGAACAATGGTCGGCGGAAAACCCGCAGAACACTATCGCAATCAAGCAATCTGGTGTTCTGATGATTTGCGTATGCATATGGACCATATACAACGTAATTTTCCGAATATTATCGAAGTGCACGTAATGTCATCAGAAAGCCCGTATCCAAGGATTGGTGTGGGGCTGCCTTCATATAAACACGGCCCGCATGCATGGTGTCGTGTAAGATATAACAATGGTCTTCTTTCCAGGTGGATTAAGGTAAAAAAATACGATACAGTTGAACGATGTGCAAAAATGTGTGCATACCAGAGTATGTATTTTTTAGATAACGATACTAGATTTTTACATAATCTGTTTTCATATAAACCTGATGTGACTGCATCATTAGTTAACGTATTACAAAATGCAAATTTATTTGATTATGCTGGCAAACCGTTGGAAATCAATGGATACAGAATCATGATTGAAAAACTTGCTGAAACAAAACAAATCAAAAGATAAAAAATTATAAAGGAAAAGAATAATGACAATACAAGTACAACAAAGAACTACTGATCAATATGTTTGGGCTTTGAAACCAGTGTCTGCAAATAAGTTTTATGCACTGGTAACCGATCCGCGTGATTATGAAATATTTCTTCCAAATGATACGATTGTATTGGAGTGTGAGTTTGATAATCCTGAATTTACGAATATGCTTTATCAAGTTATGAACAGGGTTATGTTATATCAGAATCATGTTAATAATTATTATAAAAAACGGTGGTACAGGTGGATTCATAGTGGTGATAACCAAAGATTTTATAAAATGGTTAAACCAAAAATACAATTGTTTAACCAATCAAAATTTGTAACCCCAGACAGCACCATGGCGGATGTTGATTCTTTGATGACGTGTAAACCAGAAGGAACCGAAGAAATCCATAAACCAATTCCTGAATTTGACAGACCAACATTGGCATACGCACAACAACAAGACGATAAATACAAATACCTTTATGCGTTGGCTGTGCCAAAAGGCAAAGAAGATGGGGACTATGGGGCTTATGCGGCTGTTTATATTACTGCATTTATGTTAAATGATCCCGAATTTGAAAAATACAGATCTTTTACAAACAATGCAAAAATGAAAACAGATTTTACAACATCAGGGTTGGGTTACAAGAATGCGGACAGAATACAAAGATTTCGTGACTATTTTACAAAAACTAAATAAAGGTAAAAATATATGGAAACTTTAATGGCGATGGATTATTAAAATCTGCGCAACAAAAGGCAAATGATTTTTATAGCGAAATTGTAAATCAAATACGCGTGAATAAAAGATAAAAGGTGCTTATTATGTCATTTAATGCAGAACAAGACAGATTGGATTTGTTAAAAAAATTACATGACGGATTACGTGATGTTCGAAAACCCTTATTGATTGACACATATAATCCAGACAGGTTAAAGGGTTGGAGTGAACCTGGCTATGATTGTGACGATGAAGATTACACCCATGACGATTACCAAAGGGATTGCACAAGATCTAATTATGGTTTTATTTTAAATTTAACCGATGTTTTTACCCCGATTTACAGACGATATGATTTTCATGTAAAATATAGATTGTCTATCAAGGATTATAATCCAACCCCAAATGCATTACTTACGTTGCTTCAAAATTCTGGATTGGAACAAAAATATATCGGCGATTTAAAAAAGTGGGTTGAAATCTGGAACATGCAGGACAAACTGACAGAAGAACACCCATCTTATGAATCTGGTTATCTTCGTCAATATATAGAAAAAGCATGTATTCCAATTGTGTATGATTATGCGGATACTGTGTTCCAACGTAATTTTGCCGGTACACACTCTACAAATGTTCCAACGCTTGCAAAACAAAGATGTGATTGTATGTTTGAATATACGGATACTGTTCGTAATAAAACCGTTGGTGTTTTAGACAATATATTGAAAAATCAAAAGATAAAAAGTAAATAAAATGATAATAGTATACAAAAATCAAACAAACAAAAAAAACAAAGATGTGTCAGCATCTTTTCTGCTTTACATGATGTGGGTTCTGGCTGCAGGGATAATTGGTTCTGGTATTTATATGAACTGTGGCAGAAAAAAAGAATACAAGAACATTGTTACTAAGGTCGAGAAAGACAAAATGTTGGTTCGTGATATTGATACAGATACCAGCGAAAGAATTTTGATCGGGCTTGGTTATCATAATCCTGATGATTATGAGTATTTAGTTTCCGGGGATACAATCATTGTCAAATTCGACAAGGATCTTTATAAAAACGAAAAAGTGCTTTATTATCCAACCATAAAATACAATCGTGATATCACTTTGGCCAGACAGCAACGCGCTAAATTTAACCGAATCAAAGATTCAGTGTTTACCGAAACACAACAAAACAAAAGATAAAGTTGCAGGTTCGACACGATAGTTGGTTCGCACAAGTGATAACGCAGTGCAAACCTTACGCGTGGTGAGCGTATGCGAACAATCCTGCTGGGCGCGCCAAAATTAAAACCGGGTTTTCCGGTTTTTATTTTCACACAAACTTTTTACTTTGCATCCCAATCAATAACTTTCTTACCATCTTTATCGGTCATATCACCACATAAAATAACAATCCAATCTATCAACGCCCAAATTCCACTGATAATCATTCCAAAAAGTGTCAGGGTCAAAACCAGTTGCGTAATCGCAGTTCCAGTCTTGCCCAAATAAAACCTATGTGCACCGAATATACCGACCAAAAATGCCAACAAAAACGCAACCAATCTTGATTTTGGTGACGCACCTTTGGTTCCAGTATTTATATTTATCGGATGCCCACACTTTGGACACATTTTTGCCTGGGCAGACAACCCCTTGGCACCACAATTTGGACAAAACATAAAAAATTTCTCCTTTATTATCTATAGTAGGAATTTTAACATATCTTGCTTTTTCACACAAGAATAAAATCTAGCACATTACATTAAATAATAGTTTTTTAACAAATTATATTTTTACAATGTTTTTTGTTCTAATCTTTTATACAATTCATTTGTTTGTGCGATAAATTTTTCTAAATTGATATTTTGGTGTGTTTTTTTTGATACTTCATTAAACACGCATTGTGTCAATTGATAAAACACCAATTCATTATCGACAACAGTAACAAAATCGCCATTTTTTATATAATACCTTTTATTATTTTTTGCCATAGTATAAATACATTTATCGTTCTGTATTCTATATGGTGTATTTATTGCGACAATTTCTACATTTGCCTTTTTACAATATTCAACTACATTTTTTTTATTTATCTGTTGAACTGGTGGAGTATAATGAGAAGGATAACAATCGTTATTACCATAATAATTGTTATATCTCTTTTTAGATTCAAAACTTGTCAACTTACAATTATATGCAAAATTATTTGTTAACACCCCAGAAACAAAATTACTTTTTTCAAAATCTTTAAATTTATTACTGGCTATAAATTCATCTGATACATCAGTTTGTGTTATTAATTTTTGCAAAGTTTTAAATAAGGCTAAATTACTTTCCTTATAATGGAAACAACGATCTTTGCAACATTCATATATTACATCCCGCCAATAATTAATAAACGGATGAAATCCAACTAACATAAAAAATCCTTTTTTCCTTATTTATAACAAAAAAATCCCCTTTGATGGGGATTTTTTTATTTTTAGCGTGCACAATTATTATAACGACAAACACGGCGTTCTGAATATGTTCCAGCTGGTACATATACAGTCACAGGTTCATAAACACGATAATGGTCAACAACTTCTGTATATTCTTTAACACGAACAGGTTGTTGTGCATTACATCTGTTGCAATGATTACGTACAACACGTTTTGGTGCAACATAAGCACCATCGTCATAAGTATACACATTTGCACGATGAGAATAATTGACTTCTGTTGTTACTGTTTCTGAATAAAAACCATCATCAGATGCGTTTGCAGAAAACACAACCAACCCAGCCAATAAACCTGATAACAAAACTTTTTTCATATAACGTCCTTTTATTTAGGTTTCGAAAATACAATAATACAAAAAAATCAAGTTGTCAATTATTTTTATTAGTCTATTTTCAATTAAACAAAAATCACACTATTAAAACATATTTAGGGATTTTTATTTGACTTGACAATTTTTTTATTATAAAATGTGCATCAGCATATTTATTATAAGTATGTGCCGACTGGCGAAAATAATAAACTAAGCCGAATGGAGTTTATAAATGATTGAGAAAAACTGGATGACTTTGATAAAGCCAAAAAAATTGACTATCAAGTCTGATGAAAACAATTCAAATATTGCTACTTTGATTGCAGAACCTTTGGAAAAAGGGTTTGGATTGACTTTGGGAACCGCATTACGTCGTGTTTTATTGTCTTCATTACAGGGTTGTGCCCCTATTTATATTAAAATAGACGGTGTTCAACACGAATTCAGCAGTATAACCGGTGTTCGTGAAGATGTGACTGACATTATTTTAAACCTTAAAGGTGTTTATTTTAAGGCTTTAACAGAAGGTCAACACAAGGTAAATTTAAAAGCAACTGGTCCTGGGGTCATAACGGCCGGAATGATTGAAACAACTGGTGGAATCGAAGTTATGAACAAAGATGTTGTATTATGTACTTTGGACAAAGGTGCAGAATTAAATATGGAAATAACTTTGGATACTGGTCGTGGGTATGTTCCTGCAACTGCACATGGCGACAATTTACCTTTGGGGGTTATACCTGTTGATTCTATATTCTCTCCAATTTTGAATGTTTCTTCTGACGTATCTGAAACACGTGTTGGACAATCCACTGATTTTGATAAATTAGAATTAAGGGTAAAAACAAATGGTGCAATAACACCAGAAGACGCAATCGCTTATGCGGCACGTATTTTAACAGACCAATTAAATGTATTTATTAATTTTGAAGATCCTGCACAATTGGCTGGTCCTTCCGAAGAAGAAAAAGCCAAAGATGTTTTGCCATTTGATCCAAAATTATTAAAACATGTTGATGAATTGGAATTATCTGTTCGTGCAAACAATTGTTTAAAGAATGATAAAATCAACTGGTTGGGTGAATTGGTCCAAAAGACCGAGGCTGATATGTTAAAAACACCTAACTTTGGTCGTAAATCTTTGAACGAAATAAAGGCACAACTAGAAGCCATGGGCTTAGGTTTGGGTATGGAAGTTCCTGGTTGGCCACCAGAGAATGTTGCTGAATTGGCAAAAAAATACGAAGACCCATATAAATAAGGTACAAGATTGTTTTGTGTTCGTTGAAAATTTTTGACGAACACAAAATAAAAAAGCCTGTATTACTGAAAATAATTTTTTAGGATATAGGTTGTCTCTAACAATCCCTGTGAACAGGGCTGAAAAAAAATAAAGGAGTAATCAATGAGACATATGAAAGCAGGTCGCACTTTTAATCGCGATACAAACGCACGTAAAGCCTTGATGATAGGTTTGGTGAAAAATTTAGTTGAACGGGAACAAATCAAAACCACATTACCAAAAGCAAAAGATTTGCGTGGTGTTGTTGAAAAATTGATTACCCGTGCAAAGGTTGATTCTGTTGCAAACCGCCGTTTGGTTGCTTCAGAACTTGGTAATGGCACAGATGCAACTGTAAATTTACAGTTTTGGGCCCACGTTATGCGAAACGTCCTGGCGGTTATACACGCGTATTAAAGGCTGGATTCCGTTATGGTGATGCCGCACCAATGGCAATTATCGAATTGGTTGACCGTGATGTAAATGCAAAAAAAACAGTAAAACCAGTTTCTGAAAAACCAGAATCTGAAAATGTTGCGGAAGAAGAAAAAGTAGCAACTGCCAAAACAACCAAGGCACCTGCTACAAAAGTACAAAAAGAAAGCACTGCAACAAAATCTGCAACAGCAAAAACAAACACAAATAAAACTGTTGCTGTTAAACGTCGCACAACGGGTAAATAATATTTGTTGTATAGTAAAAAGACAGCGATTTATATCGCTGTTTTTTATTCTGTTGCTGTAATCAATTTCCACCCTGTAAATGTATAACCACGTTTTTCTGGTGGCGTTGGTAACACAATATCGCCATCAACGGCACATTGTGTTGTAAAAGACTCCGCCCCATTATCTGCATCCCAATTTACATTTATTGTATTCGAAACACACAAATCATCATATTCACGAATTTGAATATCAGATATTATATTCGGCTCACTACCATACGTACCATTGTCATAAAAATGTACTCTTGCATTCAATATGTCTTGTGTTAATTGCAAAACATAACCATTATACCACACTCCACGTGTCACACCCGTTTTGAACATATATATATACTTAGAATTTTCTTTTGTTGCTGTTATATTTAATATATACCTCTTACCTATCTGGCACGTTGGACAAAGCACTTGCAATGTTTTACCAGTACCAGGTGCACTATTAGTAGCCGTACGTGACACAATAACGATATCTCCATCTCTTACAATGGACCCAGCAGATATAATTTCCGAATCACCTTTTTCTGGAATTTGCGATATATCGAACAAATTTTCACCACCGATTATTTCAACATGTTTATATCCATCTTTGCATTTATTTATTCGACAAACATTCATAATATTTATATAAGAGCTAGTCGGTGCCGTCCACGATTGTACGTTATCAGAATTCGAACATGAAACACAATAATCAATCGACGTTGCCCCAACATTCAATGTTGTTTGACCATTCGGACACCGTGAAACCCCTGTCTGTCCTACACTAGTATACCCACCATACATAACCAAACCACGCACAGTACCATCGCACACATAACCAGCTTCGCACAATGTACACACACCGCCATCATCATATTCACCCGATGCACACACCGCACCAAACGCATTACCAGAAAAAATTGCAATAAATAATACAAAAACAGCACAAAACAAGTGCTTTACTTCATTAAAAACATATTGCATTTTTCCCATTATTTCCCACATTTTTCACATAAATAGTGTAGCAAAAACCTTGGTTTTTGTCCAAGTTTTTTTTGATAATTTTGCACTTTTGTAAAATTGTTATTTTTTGCCGGATTTCCGGGTATTCTGGCGATTCTTGTAAAATCATAAAAATCGCCCCAGGGGGGGTACATAAAAAAACATTAAAAAACTAACGTTTTTTAATGTTTTTTGCATTTATTTTAATGATATTACAAAATAAAAAACATCATATTTCTATGATGTTTTTTATTACATATTATCACCTTCGCCAGTAAACGTGATTCCACGCGCCCCAAAAACCTCTGCCAAATTAACGGGCTGCAATTCTTCACGCTTTTTCATTTGCAGACGCATTGTCGCAGTTGCAAATTTCAAATTCTTATCATTAACTTTCATATCTAACGCCTTTTTAAAACACCTCTCTGGCACAAATAAATATACATCAACATTTTTTTTTGTCAAGTATTTTTATAACCAAAGAATTTTTTTATTATTCACCCGCCCCCAATTCAACAATTTTATAATTTTCAGCCTCTACTGTGGCAACTGGTACAAATTCCGCAGGTTCAGTATAACTGGTTTCTTTTACAACACGCACCCTGCGATTTTCTGCATTTTTTACACCATCTGGGGTTGGCACCTTTAAATCTTCCTTGCCAGCAGAAACTGCAACTATTTGACTTGCAGGGATACCATATTCAATCAACATTTTTTGTACAGCCTCTGCACGTTTTCCACCCAACGCATAGTTATATTCCTTGGTTCCAACAGTATCCGTATGTCCAACCACAGAAACTTTTATATTTTTATTTTCCTGCGTTGCCTGTGCCAATTGTTTTATTAAATCTTTATATTCTGGCTTTATCGAAGATTTATTAAAATCAAACTGCACTTCAAAAACTTCTTCCATAACATGCTGTCTTGGTTCCAAAGGAACTTGTTGCACCTTGATAACAGTTGTATCATCCTTGGTATTTGCCGCCATTTTATCCAATCTTGAATTAATAGCCTGTAATTCAGCACGCATTGCCATCATAATATCAACAAATTCATCCCTAGAAATAAAATCATCAGCAATAATTTCTATTTCTTCTGATTCAGGGGCACATTCACAATTTTCCACATCTTCTTCTATGACCAATAATTCATATTCATCGTCAGTATTACGATTATCACGCTTGTGATGTTTATGTCCCTTGTTGCACGAACATCCCGCAGATGCAGAATTTCCATTATCAGTTGCCAACACATTACCATTATTTGCATTTAACGTTTTATCACCGCCATAAATATTTTGGTTAAAAACAAAAGGATTTTTTCCATCTGTATCACCACCAGACACAGGAACAACTGTCACCAAATTTTCAGGAACATTAACATTATTCACAATAACAATTCCATCCTTGGAACGAGATTCCGCACCAAAAGATTTCAAAGAGCGTGTTTCTGGATAATAAGAATTTCTTTTGTTTGTTTTTGCCCTTTTTGCCACAACAGTTTCTTCTTCATTTATTTGAAACATATCCACTTTATTATTCAAATGACAAGAACCAGATGTACAATTATTCAAAACATCCAACGCATTTGTAAATCTTTCGCGACAACTTTGTGCCGTTTCATACTGATGTGTAGATAAAGCAGAAAGCCAACAATCAAATTTTGCCTGTATTTCCGCCGCAATTTCAGGTTTTTCATCAATTGCATCATGCTTAAACGCATCTATCATTGCATTATAGGCATTACGTAATTCAAACACATCCTGTTCATCAGTCAATTCCCAATTTTGTAAAGTTTCTGGGAAAGGCGTTTCACCAGAAAAAGCCACCAAAGCCTTTTGTGCAAACAATTCCCCCACATCTGGATAACCACTTGTTCTGGCATTATAAACAGCATACGAACGATAATTCATCGCCAATTGATTTAAAAAAGAATCATTATGTGTCGCCGAATAAACATCCAAACCTTCGACATAATCAACCGAAGGCGTTTCCACAAACATTATTTCTTCATTACTAGAAGTGCCAGCACACGAACATAAAACCAATAATGAACAAACAGAAATACAACTATAAAACCCAGAAAAAACATTCTTTTTCATATAAACTTCCTTTCTTTTTTTTATATTATACATCTTTTTGCAAAACCAGTAAAGAACAAAATACATTTATTTATCAAATATTTGCATAATCGTAGGCAATGCCACCCCTTGCAACCCACCAACACCACCACCTTGGTCAAAAAATGTTCCAACAGCATTCAACACATCACCTGTTCCTTGTTTTTGACCAACCGTAGACAAAACACCCATAGCAAAATCTTTTTTCAAACTGCGTTGTCTTTGTGTCAATTTTGTTTCAGAACATTTTTCCCGCTTTGCAACAACACTATTGTACACAGTTTTTTCACTAGGCAACAAATCCGCATCTGAAAAATCCATTATTTCAAAAACGATATAAATATTTGATAAAGTCTGTTTTACCTTTGTACCATCTTTTGTACGGGTTGCAACCGATGCCTTTGGATAACCATCCCAAATCATACCTTTGTCATTAAATGTATCAAAACAAGGTTCTTCGACCATTGCTTGAACCTGTGCAGAATATGTTTGCCCATCCACGCATGGTGCTAATTTCATTAATCCTTGTGCTTCTTCGGCAGTTTTTTGCCCAGTCATAGCCCATTTTTTAATAACATCATTCATCCAAGAAATTTCCGTACTTGTTGGAACACATTCTTCTGTCAACTGTTTTTGCTGTTGTTTTAATTTAGACAAATTATCAATCAACCCCAACGCAGTCGGCAAAAGATTTGAAGAAGCATTTGCAACTGAATCCATTGCCTCAACCTCTTGTTTGGCGACCGAAGACGCTTTTTTTACAACAACCGCCCCGTCTGCATTACAAATAGTAAGCAACCCAAAAATTACAACAAAAAAAGCACTAAATTTTCTCATCTCTCTATTATAACAAACATTATATCATAAATTTTATAATTACAAAATATAAAAATTGCATTTTTTTTATAACAAGTTAAAATGAAACTATGCAAAAAAAAATAAATAGAAATTTTATCATATTTTCTCGTCACAAACGCCTGACCAGGTTATGGCAATTTTTATTTACTGGTTGGGGATTGGTAATGCTTGCGTCTTTGGTTGCCGGTGCATTGTTTACAAAACAACTTTTATGGACACCAATATCCGCAATAAATATGTTAGACATCGCAACAAACCAGTTTAAAATGCAAAATGCATCATTTGCAGGCACTGACAAAAACGGCGAACCTTTTACAATAATGGCAAAAACAGGGTTACAAAAATACGCAGAACCTGATATAATATATCTATTCAATGTAAATGGAACAACTGTTCGAATAACAGATGGACAAAAAACAAAAAGTTCTATTCAGGCAAATAATGCAAAATACGAACGTGCAAACAAAAGGATAGTTTTGACAGGGAACGTAATTATAAACTCTTCAAACGGCGATAAAATAAAAACAAGTGAATTGGTGATAAAGTTATGAAACAATCTACATTACGCATTGAACATTTATCTAAAAAATATGGGAATCGAATAATTCTTCGTGACATATCTTTGATTGCCCAACAAGGTGAATCTGTTGGTCTATTGGGGCCAAACGGTGCTGGGAAAACAACTGCATTTTACTGCATAACTGGTCAAATACCTGCAACAGGCGGTCAAATTTTCTTAAATTCCCAGGATATAACCCCCCTGCCCTTTTATCA
>CALCGS010000075.1 GCA_937901165.1 uncultured Alphaproteobacteria bacterium | reverse complement strand
GACGGCAGCAGCTTTAAGCCCTGCATTGCGCCCTACATTTGCGAAACCAGGGACAGCAAAAACCTGCCCGTATTTGCGGTTTTGCCGGCACTAAAAGAAAAAATAATGTGCGGCAGAGCCAATCTTCTGGAACTGGAAAAATCAAATGCGGTGCCGCAGGACGAAACCGTGGACATTATTTTTATAAGAAACGTTTTCATCTATTTTAACCAGACAACCCGCTGCGAAATTCTAAAAAAACTTGCAAGAAAATTAAAAAACGGCGGTCTTATATTTTTCAGCATAAGCGAAATTGGCGGAATGAACGCCGGCTGCGGCGAACTGAACCTTGAAAAGAAAAACTGCAATTCGGTTTATTATTTTCAAAAGGCAGAAAAACCCAATAACGAAGCAAAAATTCAATTTTTGCGCGAATTGCAGCAGAAACAGGCAGAAGAAGAACGAACCGAAAAACTGCTGCATCAAAAAACAGGAATTGCTGAAAAACCGGCGGCAAAGGAAGAAAATTCACCAAAACCAAACGCCGCAAAAGAATGCAGCACCCCGGAATTGTGGGAAAAACTTTCGGTATTGTGCGGCAAAAAGGATTTTGAAAAAGCCGAAAGCCTTGTAAACAGTTTTAACCCCGGCATAAAAGACAAATTTTTCAAATATTATTTTGAAGCTTTTCTGTTTTCTGCAAGAAAAATGGAAGCCGAAGCCGTTCAATGTTACGAAAAGGCAACTATCGCAAATCCAAAGTTCTGGCCGGCATTTTTTCAGCTTGGGGCGCTTCTGCAAGCAAAGGACGATGCCGCCAGCAAAAAAAAGCGGCTTGGCGCGTATACAAAAGCCGCAACAATTCTGGAAGAAACCCAGGGCGAAGACTTTACATGGCTTTTCGGAACATTCAGTTCCGGCTATTTTTACAGGATATGTAATGAAAATTTAAAGAAGGAGTGGAGAGACGATGATAGATAAATCGGCACTGACCGCGGATTTTATTGAAGAAACCAAAGAACATTCCGCCGTTATTCACGAAGACATTATAAAATTCCACGAAGAGCCCGAAAACGAAGATTTGCTGAACGATTTGCTGCGTGAACTGCACACGATAAAAGGAACTTCCCGGATGCTGGGCTTTTCCACCATGGAAAAAGTTTCCCACGGGCTTGAAGACGTGCTTAAAGCCGTAGCCGAAAAACGGATTGAAATATCCGGAAAAGTTGTAGGGCTTACTCTGCTGACTTTGGATATGCTTGACAGCTGCCTTATCCGCATAAAGGACAAACAGAACGACGAAATGCCTGTTGATAATTTCATGAAGGCGTTTTCTTCGGTTATAAACGGCGAAACCTACGAAAGAAAAAAGCTGCAAAGCGAAATTGACGGCACGAGCGGCGAAAAAGATGAAACTGCCGCAAACGATATTTCGCTGGACGACGTGCAGACAATCCGCGTAAAGCTTGAAAAAATAAATTCAATTATAAAAAATGGAAAAATTACAATATTTATGTGAATCATTAGCAAATAAAACAAGTGATAAATTTTTTTGTTATCCAAAACCAGATTTTACAAACAATGATGTAAAATCAAAACGAAGACAAAAAATCAGATAAAAAAGAAGCCACTAAAGAAACTACTAATCCAAAAGAACCAAATTCAAACGAAACAAAAGATTAAAAAACAACAAACACATTGAATACACCAAATAAAACAGCCATCAACGAACGAAATGGTGGTTTTGATCAACCCCAAAAAAAATCAAGTTTTAATCTGGGGGGATAACTTTCAATTAAATACAAACCAGTCAAATGTGCAAAAGGCACTAAATGCTAAAATTACATCACCCAGTACCACTATTCAATAAAAAGTAATCAACAAACTGTTTTGTACGATTTTACAAGCCGTATAATATACAATACTTTTACACTAAAATATTGGTATGAAAACACAATACAATCAAAAACATTTAATAAAAATGATGTTTCTGCACACATAGATAACCACAGATAACTATATTATAAACATTTTTATTACAAAATCTATAATTACACAACATCCAAAGATAATAAATCAAAATAAAAATTCGCCCTGTTCAGGGCGGATTTTTATTTCACAAAACGTTATACATTATTCTGCATCTGTACCCGATGCGACGCACGCACCATTTGAAACAGCCACAGCCCTATTTTCAATACACACAGACCCAGAAACCATACATGGTGTATTTATCAACGTTATTTCACCTTTATTATTTGGTTGATAATTAAATTGCACATTTCTACAATCATTCAAATCAACCATCATTCTGCAAGCCGACATCCAAGAATCACAATCATAAACCTTTGTTGTTGGAATATCATCACCCACATTCAAATTCCATTTTATGTAAAAGTCTTTCAAAGAATCAATCGTATAAGACTTGCCATAAGAAACCGTTGCCAAACCATCACCAACACGACAATTAATATTTTTATTTTCAATAATTGCCGCTATTGCCGTTGCGGTTCCGCCTAATCCCATACCAATGCCAGTACCAACCAAGGTCGTCTTTAATCTGTTGCCTTTTTCGCCATGTTCTATCAAATCTGCGACACTACCTTCATTTTCGGCATTTCCAAACACTTTCTTTAAATCTTGCAACTGATTATCCAATAAAGAACTATCATACCCCAAACAAGTTCCCCCATCAACTACGTTACAAGTTATTTTTGCCTCATTCTTTTTCAAACTCGCAATATTACACATATCTGGTGTAATCTCATTATTATCAAGTACCGATTTTATTGATTCTAAACACACATCCTTTGCATCAGTACCACAATCTTTTTTACAGTTATTTAATACCTCTTTAACCTTTTCTATCTCTGCATCATTCAAATAGCTAGATTCTACTAAAGTCCATTTTTTACTATTTGTGTCACACGTAATACTAGGTACATATACACTACCTTGTTTTTTACACAACTGCACCCGATTTACAACCCCCTTATACCGATCATACAAATCAACAAGTGCATCACATCCGCTAACAGATGCGATATCCGTTTCATCATCTAAATAATCTTGTACTATACGTGCACCACCATTTTGTCTGATTCTTTCCGCCAATTCATTACGTGCATTTGCACAACTAAATGCCCTATCCCCATGTCCAACCGCAGCACCAATACCAGCACCAACCAACGAACCACCACCAACACCAACAACCGCTGTTGTTTTAGTATCGTTCATTAAAGAAAAATCAAACAAATCTTTACCACACTTAAAACTATCACCCGTCTTTTTCCAAACCTCTGCCGGTGCATCATCACCAAGCGCCCCAAACAACCAACTGTTATAAATCAAATCATCTTTGTTATATGCAGCAACCCTAAGCAAACATTCCGCTGTTTGTGGATTCCAACGTGCATAATACCCACGTGCGCCATCAACACCAGTATTTTCATCACCATAATTTACAGTTGCACCAATTGGATTATCCTTGGACAAAGCACCACCATTTTGATTATTATATGCACCAACATTATTATTATATTCAGATGTCACAACACCAGAATTAGAAACAGCATTAAAACTTTTACCGTACGCATTAACATCCAACAAAGCACAAACATTTTCTGCCTGACTTGGTGTCAATCCTGTTTTTCTTAAAACAAAATTATAATATTCTGGTCTTACCTTTCTGGAATTAAAATCCAACCACACATCTGCAAAAGTATTATATATATTTCTGCAATTTACACGAACATCAGAAATACACTTTTCAACCTGGACACGACACAACCCCATACCGTTAACAATAGAATTAAAAGTATTAGAATCATACATGGCGGCAATTCCACCACTCAGCCCACCGCCCTGTACACAACCATACACATCATTCATACAGTTCAGTATAGTATATTCAGAATCACGCACACCACCATCTGGACACTTTGGCGTTGGGTCCGGATTTGGGTTTGGATTAGGATTAGGATTAGGCATTATTGTATTTGTCGCCCCGTTTCCAACCGCATTTATTGGCAAAATAGGCATAACAGGCATACGTGCCACATTTACCCCAGCCCGATTCGTATTTCTATCTGCCGCATCTGCACCAAACATTCCACACACACACGACAAACAAGCACAAAGTAAAACTTTTGAAAAATCTTTCATTATTAACTCCCTTCTGTTCCTTTAATTATATCATAAAAAAAAGTAAAAAAAAATATATTTTATAAAAAAAACCTTTATTTGACAAAAATATAAAAAGTCCTATAATATAATAAAATGAACACTTTAAAAAACATTTTATTAAAATTAAAACAAGTTACGATTTGGACAATAATATACACAATTATTGTTTGGTGTATTTCATACTTTATATTTGATTTTAATATACTATCAGATTTAGCATGGGAAAAACTTTTACAATCCAGAATACATGGATTTAATGGTTTTGTATTTGGTATTTTTATACTATCCATAATACCTTTATATTTATCCAGTTCCATCATTATATTTCGCACACAAAAACAAATCTTTCCAATTCAGGTTCCTGCATTTATTCAAAAATTTTTTTCACAATTTAAATCAACCCCAACTTCTGAACCTGCACCACAAACCAGTGCCCCCGAACCCAACGACACAAAACAAGAAAAAACACCAGAACCACCACAAAAACAAATCCCAAAAGAAATGCAAAATATATTTGAACGCATAAAAATATCAACTTACAACAAAAAAATTGTCCTCAAAAAACCAATAATTTCTGACACACCCACAGAACCAGAAATGGACGATTTTCCAATTCCTAGTGATTTCGATATAGACACCCAAGATTTCAATGCAGGTTTACCAAAATTCAAAGATGTAAATTTCGATATAAATTCAAACGAAGAAACAACCGAAACAAACACCAGCATCATAAACACAATAAAACAAAAATACGAATCAGCAAAAATAGAAAACGATATTATAACAACTGACAAACTCGCCATTGCAATACACCAAGACCCAGAATTTTGGATTGCTGACGATGAAGCCTGGTTCGCAGCAGGTGAACAAAAAGAATCACCAATCAATAAACTTTTAGAAATATCAAACAAACAAAATTTAACACCAATCTTTTTGTTTTTAACCAACAACATCTTAGACTTTGAAGAAAAACGAAAAACATGGGAATCCATGGGTATAAAAATAATTACAGATATATCAGATTTATAAAAAATCCGCTGATAAAGCGGATTTTTTTATTTTACCAAGTTTGTGCTTTTTTATCTGCAAATTTGGTTATATTTTTAACATTTCCCCAAACCTTATTTCCAGAATCCATATCGATTAAATCCAACGAGAATTTATACTCTATTTTTTTACCCCCATCAACCAAGATATCTTTTTGCGATATTCTGCCTTCCAAAGTATAATCATACGCCTTTACGGTTCCATTCTTTTTAACCGTACTTTTATCAACCAGCGCAGAATTTACCAATTCTCTAGATTCAGCAATTGCAACACTTTTATTATCACCAAACGCACGTGTTGTTAAAACTGTACCGCTATTTATCAACTCATTTTCAATATAATCTGTTAAATCAGCCGTATTTATACGTTGCATAGTTTCGTTTCTAACATTGGTTATGTAAACCTGCCATGGCTTTCCATTATTTTTACCAGAAAACTTTCTTGTCACAACATCATTCAACATATCGCTTGCGGCCACCTGAAAATCATTATCATCTAAAACAACCGCAATCATTTCTTTGGATTCTGCATCACTTAAAATTCTTGTTTGTGTTGTACATCCAGAAACCAATGCAGCAACAATCCCGACACCGACAAATTTTTTCATATTTTTCTCCTTTATTATTGTTCTATAAATCTATCTGCGACATAAACTTTATAACTTACAGCACTTTTAGATGGTGCAACCGCCGTCCAATAAAAAGGCACATTTTTACGAACTGGCGATTTAACTGATTTAGACAACAAAGTATTTATTTTCATCTGTTCATCATCAAACCAAACCACCTTGTAATACAAATCAGTATCACTATAAGTTTCACCAACAACACTTACTTTTAAAAAACCATCAGAATTACGCATAGTATCTTTGACGCTAATTTCCTTTAAACTATTATTATCAGATAAATAAATAATATCAGGATTATGATTATCCACAGCACACGCTGAAATAACAGAACACAATCCAATCATTAAAATTTTTTTCATATTTTTCCCCTTTTTAATTTAGTTTTCCAACAATAATTCCTGGTTTTGCACCATATTTTGGTATTCTAACAAAAACTGCTGCATTTCGAATATCTTCTTGTATTTTAACAGTTATTCCATTTATATCAAGCATTCTATTTTTTGGCATTTCGATACGTGCAATCTGAATCTGACTTGGCAAAGAATCCCACGACCGCAAATCCCAATCTTTTTCAACATTCATAATAAACATACCAACCAATAAACCTATATTATTTCCAGTATTTTTATCATGCTTTCTTATTGCGTGTCCAACCCCCACACCAGCAGTTATAGCAGCAGCAGTTTTTGCCAATTCAAATCCAACAGATTTTATAATATTTGCAGTTTTATACTTATCAAAATCAGTTTTAAGAACAGAATCTATACTGGCTAAAAATTCTGTTTTTACAACATTATCATTTTCTGTTTTTATTTCTATTTCTGGCAAAGCCAAACTGCCCGGAAACACATCGGGAACACTTAACCTTATATCAAAACTCTGTAATATTTGCGGTGCCAAAAACCTGGTTTTAATTTGTCCAACCAAACCATTTTCAAAAAACACCCAAACATAATTTTTTCCAGATTCTATGGCATTTCTATCTGATGCGATGAATTTATTATCTGGAACAAATTTTTCAACACGTTTCAAATAATTATATCCATTATTTTTATCACCATTCAAAGAATCCCATAACGCAAACAAATATGTCGTATATGGATTTACATAATCTTTCATTGGCACAACAATATCTGATTGAACAGACAATTCTGCATCTATAGAATGTACAATATCATCAATATTTGGCAATCCAGGAACAGAATCATAGTATTCTTTTAATTTTTGTTGTGCTTCGTATATATCATCATCATTATTTTGTACATTTTGCACCTGCAAAGAATAAGCCTGATTCAGGGTTTGTTTAATATTTGCACTTGCATTTTGCAATTCTTGAATTCCAACATATGTTTTTAACATTATATGTTCAAAGTCTTTCATTTTATATTCAGAATCATCAATCTCTGGATTTTTTAATACAGCACCTGCAACATCAAAGCACATATTGTCTTGTTGGGTTGTCCACAACGTTGCTGTTCCGCATTGTAAACCACCCAAATAAATATCTTTTCCTATATCAACTGTATTTTGTTGCATAATGTTTTGCGCTTCTTGATAATTTCCGTTTTCAAAATCACGTATAAACTGATAATGTGCGTTTTCATACCCATCAACACAAGCCGCCAATATAAAAGAAATAAAAATACACACAACCTTATTCATATTCCTTTGATTATAACACCAAGAATAAAAAAAAGAAACATTTTATACTTGCCCAAATAAATAATATTTTGCTAAAATAATGAACAAAGGAATGAAAGGCGTAAAACAAATTTTATATATATGCCTGGCACAGTTTATATTACAAAATGCGGGCGCTATTACAACCGATACAAACCAACGTATTTCGGACCGTTCTGTTGCACAAAATTCATCAACACAATCTAGGGTTGGACACGCAACAAATCAATCTGTACGAAAAACAATTCAATCACAAAAAACACAACAAAAATCCAACAAACCAACCATCGCCAATCGAACAAGTTCAAAAAAAGTGATTTCACGTAATTCTGATTCCAGTAAAATTACACGTGGGGCGGTTCAACCACGTTCTGCAACAATAATAAATAACATTGAAAAGGCGAACAAATCCGTTGCATCACGTCGAACAAACACACGTGAAAAAACAATATCACGTGCGGCAGAAACAAATACAGTAATGACACGTGAAAATGTTATGTCACGCAATTTTTCAAAATGTCGCCAAACATTTGTTGACTGTATGGATGAATTTTGCGCAAACAAAGACACAGAATTAAAACGCTGTGCTTGTTCTGCAAAATATTCTGAATATTACGCAAAACAAAACAAATTAAATGAAATAGATGATAAATTTTTAGATTTCAATCAACGCCTTTTAACGGTCAGTATGTCCCCAGAAGATGCCGCCGTAATCAACACCGCAACCATAGGTGAAGAAGCGTATTTTGATACAACCGATAAATCCGCATCAAAAAAAGCACTTGATAAAATAGCAAGTAAATTAAATTCCAGTTTTAATTCATCTAACTTTGATGTATCACAATCTTTTACTTGGTCATTAAATTCTGATTCTGCTTTTGATTCTGTTGATTCGTTATCTGGTTCATCAATAAGTGCAAAAAGTGGAACTGCTTTATATTCTGCATCACTTCCATTATGTCAAGAAATTGCGGCTGAATTTTGTACTCCTGATGATTTATCACTTGCGGAATCTGGATACAAAATGATGATAGAACAAGATTGTTCTACATTATCAAAAACACTAAATAGTCAAATAAACCAGGCACAAAATCGTGTCTTGGAAAGTGGTGCATTACTTGACATGTCCAGGTTAAACGTTTACCAAGAAAATAACTCTGACGATTTATTGACTTGCAAGGCAAAAATGTTGGACATATTAAACAACACATCAGTATGCGGTACAGATTTAATAAAATGTTTGGATACGACTGGTCAATATATTGATATATCCAGTGGCAAGGCATTTTTAACACCAAATCTGGTCAATTTATCGTTATTATTAACCCGTCCTACAAACGGTGAAAAGTGGTCTAATTTACCATCTAATTCCAGTTTTGTACATTATCTTAACACGAAAAAAGATTACATAACATCTGCGACCAAAAATTGTCAGGAAATGTCCGAAGACATATGGAATATCTTTATCGAAGAAGCCTTACCGCAAATAAAATTGGCTCAAGATAAAAAATTACAAGAAATACGTGAAAGTTGCACCAGTTTAATGTCTGATTGTATAACCCAATCCAAGGACCGTTTATCCAACTTTGATTCACGTGCATTATCAACATTTGGTATTCAAACAGATAATACTGTGCGTTCTTTTTGCCAAGAAGTAAATGAGTCTTGTGCAAATGTTTTATCATTACAGGATAACACAAACAACCAATGGGTTGCTGGCATAACTGAAATTCAGGCTGCTGATTCTTATGAAACCATTGTACAAACATGTAAAGAAATTGGACAAAACTGCATTATACAATCATGTCAATCACGTAACGGGAATTTTGGTTTATGTGAAACAAATACTTCTGTATATCGCCATTCTATTTTAAGTCATTCCGATGCATCATGTTGGCAACAGGTTTTGGATTGTGTATCATCTTCTGGATCACTAGAACCTGTACAAAATTATTTAACAGAAATCGGCAAATACGATAATAATAACAATTTTTATTCTTTTTTATATGGCAGTCAACCTGGGGAAAGCCCATGTGATATAAATGACAGTTTTGCATGCAGACTTGCCGAATCTATTTGGGGTAATTGTACCAAATCCGCAATCGATAAAACAGAAGACAACATAATACTAAAACCAAAAGACACAAATTATTCAACATTATTATCATGGTTTGGCGAAAGCACAAATAACGAAAGTTGCACAGCAAACAAATGCCCAACAGGACAAACAGAATACTTATACGGAAACGAAATAAAATGTTCAACCGATGTTATTACTTGTCCTGATCAAAATCCAATCAACTGCCAATCTAAATTCGTCATCGATTCAAATATAACAAACTGTTGTCCGACAGAACTGTATGACAGTTCGTATAACTGCTGTATGAATAAAATCGTATCAATAACTGATGATTATAACTTTTTAAGCAACACAATTAATATTTGTGTGCCAAATAATACAACCGCGGCACATCTTGTTGGAATAAACGCAAACACTTCAACAAACCCTTCAACAAATTATGGTGAAATGCTTATATGTTTGGGCAACGTTTCTTCATCGGTCATCAACCAAATCACATGTGACGGTTCATATTTAAAAATAACTTATAACAATACAACAATGTCTTACGAATTCCTGAATGATAGCAACACAAACAGAGTAAACCAATATTACATAGAAAAAAAACCAACAGATTCAGATTATTGTGATGCTTATTATAATAATAAATCTACAAAAGATTTCAAAAATAAGGATTGGGATGCTTATAGAAATAACTGTATTGGTTTTATCTTCCAAAGTTATAACTTAATAAGTCA
>CALCGS010000074.1 GCA_937901165.1 uncultured Alphaproteobacteria bacterium | reverse complement strand
TAAACACCGTAATTCATAAAGAAATCATCTTCATCATCGAATTTGTTATAATCGATGTGTTCTTGCACATGTTCGCGCAATTGTTTCATCATAACTTCTGTTGAAACCAACAATTCTTGAACTTCTTTCAATTGCTTCATGGGAACCACATTTGTTTTATATTTCGGCATAATTTTTTCACTTCCTTAATTTACGCCCGCAATGATAACAATAATCACAATATTCACCCGACATATTATCACACGCCGTACAAACCAGATAATCGGAACACGGTGAATGAAATTTTAGTGTTGGAACGGGCAATTGGCGTTTCAATGCACATATCGCAACGTTACATTCACGAATATCGTGTTTTAATTCTTTAATAGTCAGATCATCGAATTTAAAATTCTGCAAACCATGTTTATCGCGGAATATTCTATATTTTAGATTTTTAATTGTATCACGGATGTAAAATTCATCATTGGTGATACTAGCCAAATATTTTTCGCGTTCTGGTGTCATAATAACCACCTATGCTCTATTTTAAAAAACTTGCCACCGCTTCGTTCTATCGTGTAAACAAATCCTTTAGGTACTTTATGTATATTCAGCATAATGCCTTTGTTTATTTCGTACTTGCAAATCTTAATCGCTCTTATGACTTGTTTAGTACGATAATATCTTTTGCGTTCTGGTGTCATTAATAGTCAACCCCCAACATACGCGCGATGTAATCAACGGCATCTGTCCATCCTTGATTGTATTCAGCATAGGTTTTATAATCGCCTTGAACACGATATGGAAATTGTTGTTCCGCTTGTTGTAATACTTCAACAACGGTTTTGATTTCAATCTTTTCTTGATTAGCCATTATTGATCACCTTCCTTTAAATAATCAACGCAATCATCATGCATTACACAATATGCAATGCCCATATAATCGGGTAATTCACCAAACGGTATTTCCGCACAATGATTCGGGCATTTGGTATTAACACATTGTTTGATATCATTATCGGCAGCAATGATCGCATTACTTGCGATACAATAGCATTTATCTTTATAACACAACATCACCAATCATCCCATTCATCATCAATTGTTTCGTTATGCGGGCAACCATCGCACGCGGAAACCCATTCATCTTTTTCTACATCGAAATACCAATCGTCCCCATATCCCGTGCATTCATAGCAATAATCAAATTCATAATCATCGCGATCAGAACCAATCATTGATTTTCACCGCCCCTATATCGCTTCGCCACTTTCGTGAATGCTTGATGCTTATTCAATTCAATAATGTTAGAAACATTAACACCATATCTTTGTTCTAACAAATATTTCAATTGTTCAATACAGATTTCAACATCTGCGATTTCTGCAAGCACATCATTAAATGCTTTGCCAATGCTCGTTTCGGTTTTCTGCCCAATGCCACGGGTTCGGTTGAATTTGCTGATTGCTTTGATCAGTTCGCCACATTCTTCCATTGTTTGGAATGTCATGGTGTCTAAACCCAATATTTCCGCATTTTGCTTTGAAATTTCATTCATTGATTTTTCACTTCCTTCACACGATAATTCCAACGTTGGATTGCATATTCTTTTCCATATTTGCTATACCCCGTAACTTTTGCACCGCATAAATTGCATTCAACAACAAATGTTATTTTATTTTCTGCATATACGCGCGCGTTTGATCCGCAAAATGGGCAACGTTTCAAATCTGGATCAACCATTTTGTTCATCACCTTCCCAATAATCGCAAATCAAGTTTTTTGGGCAAATGGATGGATCACCGTTTTCATCACAAAACAAAGAACACATATGATCCCAACCATTCCAATCACAATGCAAGCATGTTAAACAATTAACATCGTAATTTTCAATGATATTTTCCATTCTGTGATTCGCCCCTTTCTTCCCAATACCAAACATCACCGATGGTTTCTTTGAACCGTTCACGATCCGTGAACCGATTGAATGTTTTCGCCAATGATTCGCAGCATGCACCGATAAAAATGCCGATACACAAAATTAAAAATACCAGAACACGCACAATT
>CALCGS010000073.1 GCA_937901165.1 uncultured Alphaproteobacteria bacterium | reverse complement strand
AAGAAGGTGAAGAAGCCGCTAAAAAGTACCTTATTGACAAGTACGGTTCCAATTTCGATCAGACGATTTCTTCTGAGACTATCAATATGTGCTCGGAAATATTCAGTAAATATTACGACGAACCTGCAATTTCGGCAGAAATGGCTGATGACACAATCAGACTTCATTCCAGCAATGCATATATTTGGACACCTTCAATTGAAAATGCAATCGACATACTTGGGCTTAATTCCCAAACAGAAGACAGCGATGGATGTGAACTGACAAAAAACGTCCAAAGTTGTGAAAATGAAGAACAAAAGATGAAGGCAGAATATTTGGAGAAAGCGCGGCTTCTTCATAGAAATGCATGTCTTGCTGGTGCCAGAATTGTTCTACATCCTAATAGTTTTGAGATCAGCGCTGGCGAGGAAGATGCAACAGATGTCGAGAACCTTGTGGGACTATACGTTTCTGAGAAGGAATCCTCTCAAAATATTATAGATTTTCATTATAAATTTCATTTATTCCAATTTGATATCCTATCAAATTCCCAGTTGGTAAAAGCCTTGTTGATTTCATATTTTGTGGAATATATTTTTCTTTATAAGCTATATATTCTTCTTCTCCTTTCTTCTTTTCACTTAGATGGTTATATAATTCATTAAATGTCATTTTATTTTCCTTTTCAATTGGATTTTCTAAGTTAAAAACTTTGTTTTAAAAATCATAATCTAATAAATTTGCTTATTTATATGATTCTATTCCTATAAATCAAATTAGAAATATGGAAGAATGGGCTCATGTAAAATCTGAAGAAGGTAAAAAAACAATTATTATTGACAAATTACATTATTGTACCTATAATATAAACAAGAGATAAAATATGAGTAAAACACAATCATTAAAAAACACACTTTTATCAAATAAAACAAAAATTAACGATTTGTTATCTGGTGCTAATACAGTAAAACGCCTAAATAATCTAAATTATTTATGTCAACAAATATCTTTTGAAGAACCAAAAACTTTGATTCAAGCACAATATAAAGATGCAACTAATAAACTAGATTATACAAATATGAAAAATTTATCTAATGCATATAATTATATTTTAGACAACCTAGACACGCAAATCAATTACAGTCAAATATTTACATTGTATGGAAAAATAATTGAAAAAACAAATCTTGATGATGGTGCTTTACGTTTAAGACGTTCAAACGCAATATTAAATATTCCAAACCAAGATTCAATTATAACCTATGCACCAAATCCAGAAACAATTTATGACAAACTAAACAATATAGTATCAGAATTAAACAACACAAAAAACACAGATACTTTAACAAAAGCATTTAATGTTCATTATCAACTGATACTATTACAACCATTTACAGATTGTAATAAACGTTTGGCCAGATTTGTTATGAATTGGTATTTAATGCAAAATGAATTTACCCCAATTGTATTTAACAACAAAAAAGACAAACTCGAATACATAAATTCTATTTCTGCATATATTCAAGGCAATTCAAAAACCTATACCAGATATATGGAAAAATCAATGTTGGCGACACAAAAACAAATACTAAATTTATTGAACAATAAAACCAGATAAATTATTCATTAAACAAACGTGATGGGTCAACGGCTTTATTTCCACGCCGCACTTCCAAATACATTTCACTTTTATCAGAATTCATACGTCCCACAGGTTCCCCTGCCAAAACCTCTTGTTCTGGAATAACATGCACATCACCCAAATTAGTCATAACAGTATTATAACCATTTTTATGCGACATAATAATAACTTTTCCAAAACCTTTGAAATTATCAGCAAATTTAACAACCCCATCCGCAGGTGCCATAACCAAAGCCTGACCACGTGTATGGATACGCCACCCATCAGAATTTAATCCAAGTGCTGTTTTTTCACCAAAATGAACAACGACACGTCCCCGTACTGGCAAATTTAATTTACGTCTTGAAAATTTGGCATCCCCAGACATCTTGGAACTACCCACACCTGCGGACAATTCCGAAATACTTTTGGCACGCATTGACAATTCGCGTAATTTTTTTTGAATACCCGCCTGTTCTTGTTTCAACTTTTGATTTTGTGCAGACCTTGTACGCAACAATTTATCCAAGACCAACTTTTCATCGGCATATTTTTTTGCACTTCTATCTAACTTTTCTTTTTCAACAGCCCTTTTTTGACGAATATCCTCTATCTTTTTTATTTGCTCTATTGCTTGTTTTATTTCTGCATCAAACCTGTCCGCCATATCAGACAATATCGCAGAAGTTAAAACATAATCGTGCATGTCTTTTGAATCGAAACTTGGATTTGCAGCAACAAATAAAATACTAGATATCGCACTTTCTACATTTTTTTGATTAGAATTCAATTTTTTTTGCAACCCATCGCGTTGTGCATCCAACTCTTCTATTTTCTTTTGAATTTTATCACGTTGTTCTTCCAAAGAGCTAACATTTCCAGCGGCTTTGACCAAATCTTTTTTAGTTTTTGCAACATCTGCATCTGATGCTTTTAATTGTTGTTCCAACTTTTTATTTTTTTGTTCATTTTGTTTTATTTCTGTTTGAATACGCGACAATTCACTAGTGCAATAACTATTCGGCACCACAGAAAAAATCATAAATAAAAACAAAAATATTTTTTTCATTATTTTACAATAACGCGTAAAAAAGTCTTTTTACCCTTTTGTATCATAAATTCTTTTGCAACACTAACAACGGCATTTTTATCAGTGATTCTTTCAGAATTTATTTGTATTCCACCCTGCTCTATCATACGACGAGCCTCGGATTTAGAATCAAACAATTTTACCAAGATTAAAAAATCCGCAATATTCATTTCTGCATTCATAACAATTTCGATACTTGGTGCATTTTCTATACTTCCATTTCCACCAAACAAAGCCTCTGCTGTTTTTTGTGCATCAATCGCCGCATCTGTACCATGTGCAATTTCAGTAGTTAAAAATGCCAAACGTGCCTTGACCTTATTTAATTCCGCCCCCTGGGCTTTTTCCAATTCAGCAATTTCATCCAAAGGCAATTCTGTAAATAATCTTAAAAACTTTGGAACCAAATCATCTGATATATTACGGAAATATTGATAATATTCATAAGGCGTTGTTTTATCTTCATTTACCCAAACAGCATTCCCCGCAGATTTTCCAATTTTATTACCATTTGCATCTGTAATAAGTGCAGTAGATAAAACCAATGCTTCTTTACCAATTTTTTTTCTAATCAGTTCAACCCCCATAATTGCATTTCCCCATTGGTCGGCACCACACAACTGTAAAACACAACCATATTTTTGATACAAAGTTAAAAAGTCAACCGCTTGAAAAGTCATATAATTAAACTCTAAAAAAGACATACCATTTTCCAAACGCTTTTTCACACTTTCCATTGACAGCATACGTGGCACAGTAAAATCAGTTCCAAATTGTGCCAAAAAATCTAAATGCGAATATTTTGACATCCAATCATAATTATCAACCATAATTGCATCATTATCCTTGTTGCCGAATCGAATAAATTTTTGATAAGAATGTTTTAAACCCGCAATATTTTTTGCCAAAACTTCTTCGGTCATCATTGGTCGTCCAGTATCACGTCCAGACGGATCACCAATACGTCCAGTTGCCCCGCCAACCAACATAATTGGTCGATGTCCATATTTTTGAAACCAACGCATCATCATAACAGGAACCAAATGTCCAACATGCAAAGAATCAGCAGTTGGGTCACTGCCAATATATGCGGTAATCTTACCACTATTCAACGCATTATTTAAGGCATCCATATTTGAAAACTGATTTATAAAACCACGTGCCTGCAATTCTTGTAACAATTCGTTCTGCATTTTACAATTCCTTATGATTAAAAATTTATCTTAAAACAGTATGCCACGAAAACAAACATTTTGCAAAGAAAAAACCGCACAAAAAATTGTACGGTTTTTATTTCATAACAATGTCAAATTAATTCAACATTTTTGCGACTTCATCCGCCAAGTTATCTTCACGTTTTTCAATACCTTCGCCCAAAACGTAATAAGCAAACCCAGCCAATTTACCACCAGCCGCCGCAACAACATCTTTTACTTTCTGTGATGGGTCCATAACAAAAGGTTGTTCTTCCAAAACAGATTCGGCATACCATTTATCAATACGACCCTGAACCATTTTTTCAACAACAGCTTCTGGTTTACCCTTTGTTGCGCCAGATTCAACAAACACTTTCTTTTCACGTTCAACTGCCGCAGGATTAACATCAGCAATAGTCATAAATTCAGGTTTATTTGCCGCAATATGCATTGCAATTTTATTACCAATTTCTTGGATTTTTGGGTCATTTCCATTGATAGCAACCGCAACACCAATTTGTCCCATACCAGGAACCAAAGCATTATGTACGTACGAGAAAACGTTATCACCATTAACCTTTGCGATACGACGCAAATTCATATTTTCGCCAATCGTAGAAATAGTTGCAGCGATATCATCTTTAACTGCATTCAAAGTTGCATCAAAATCACCAGACAATTCCAAAGCCTTGTTTGCAACATCTGCAACCAATTTTTGAAACTTGTCATTTTTAGCAACGAAATCAGTTTCTGCGTTTAATTCAACAACGCAACCCAAATTATCACACTTAACAACCGTTACCAATCCAGACGCAGCAACACGCCCCGCCTTGGATGCTGCTTTGACAATACCTTTTTGACGCAACCAATCCGCAGCCGCTTCGATATCGCCATTATTTTCAACTAATGCCTTTTTACAATCCATCATACCCGCAGATGTTTTTTCACGCAATTGTTGCACTAATTTTGCTGTAATTTCTGCCATTGTAAATTCCTTTCTTTATAAAAGATTAGTATTCAAGTTTTTCCTGCGCACCCACGCAGGAAAAACTTATTTTATTATTTGTCTGCTTTATCTGCTTTTTTTTCACGACGTTCTGCACGTGCTTCAGATGTTTTTGATTTTTGTTTTGATTCTTTAACCTTAACATCATCTTCAAAATCATCAGCCGCGTCAGCCATCATATCAGATTCAACTTTTTTACCAGCAGCGCCACCCAAACGTTTTTCAATACCAGACAATATTGCATCAACGAACAAATCACAATATAACTGTGTTGCACGTGCAGCATCATCATTACCTGGAACTGGGTAATCAACCATTTCTGGATTTGCATTTGTATCACAAATAGCAATTGTTGGAATATCCAAATTTCTTGCTTCACGAACAGCATTCATTTCACGTGGCATATCAATAATAATCATAGCCTGTGGAATACCGTGCATATCCAAAATACCGCCGAAAACATCGCGTAATTTTTCAACTTCTTTTGTCATAACACCGACTTCTTTTTTGGTCAAACCCAATTTGTCAGCATTTGCAATATCTGCTTCCATTTTTTTCAAGCGACGAATACTTTGTGAAACAGTTGTCCAATTTGTTAACATACCACCCAACCAACGGTTGTTCACATAATATTGACCACAACGTTCTGCAGCATCTTTAACAATATCTTTTGCCTGATGTTTTGTAGCAACAAACAAAATTTTACCACCAACCGCAGCGATAGCTTCCAATGCGACCAAAGAACGGTGCAACAAAGGTGCCGTTTTATTCAAATTGATAATGTGAATTTTATCTTTTACACCATAAACATAAGGTGTCATCAATGGATTCCAGCGACGTGTATGATGTCCAAAATGAACACCAGCTTCCATTAATTGTTTCATAGTAAATGTTGGCAATGCCATTTTTTATCCTTTTTTCTGTTATTATCCTCGTCGTGCGGAACCATACCCAAAATCAATATTTCAGGACAGAAAAAACCGCCACGACTGTGTCATTCGCAATAATGCGTGAACACATTTTGACACTAATTTATTGAAAAATCAAGTATTTTTATCTTATTTTTTGTTGTTCTAATAACATTTTACGTTGTTGTTCTAACGTTTCCAGTGTTTTTCTTGCAGTTGCGATTCGTTTATCTAAATCTTGGATTTGTTCTTGGAAATTTGTTTTGTCTTTTTCCAATTCCAAAACAGACGCACACAAATTTGCATCAGACCGCAAGCAAACCATAACAGACAGATAATATGCCGCCGAACGAGCTTCACTAACAAAAACCCAATTTCCCATAGTTCTATCTTTATACTTCACACGACACCATGCATACATACCATGTTTTGATGACGGTTTACCAGTTTTTGCATAATTTCCAGCAGTTTCAGACGACATTATATGAACAGACGATATATTTGGTTTTTGTTGTTGTACATATAAAAAATATTCTTTGATATAATATACGGGCATTAAAGTTTTACCACGATATTCTGTTGCAGGCTTTCCACCAACAAAAATCCCATCTGCATTAACCGTTATATAATCTTTATTTGTAATTTTTTCCACCATTTTATACCTTTATATATTGTTCACAACAAATATCGTAAAAACAAAAAAAATAAAAAATCAAATGCAAAAAATAAAAATTGCCGTTTAAATCGGCAATTTTTAATAAATTATTCTGTGATTTTTATTATAATCCAAACTTGTTTATATAATTAAACGATATACCAACAGACGTGTTAGAACCATAATGATCCGCCCCACGTGCCTTGGCTGTCCTATATTTTACATAAGGTCCCATCGTAAAATTCCCCCATAAATTTGTATCCAATCTAGCTACTGCATTAAAATCACGTTCAAAATCAGTCGGCACATATTCAGAATAAGACAAATATTCACGATAATAACCATCAGAAGTAAACTTTACACCATCATACAACTGATATTCTAAACGCCAACCTGCTTCTGCTGCCAATTTGCTAACCTGTCTATCAGAATAAGTAAAATCATATTCGTAAACGCCGGTCACATAAAGACTTTTTATAATTTCATGATCAAATAATGCAATACCAACATTTGGTCGCAATAATTGTGTACGTGGATCGCCCTTGAATTCAGTTTCATATTGTGCACGTGCAATAGGTCCAAATTTCAAACCAGACCAATTCCAACACGCATACGACAAATCTGAAGAAAATAAAATTTTATCCGCACTTTCGTCTGTTGTTTTTGGTTCATCATACGGTTTCAAAGTTGTTTCACCATATTCCATAAACAAACTATTATCCCAAGAAAATCTATCTTTTGTATATTCCAATGCTGTATCAAAAATACCCTTTATCATATCTTGGCTTGTTGCAGTCAACGCCGACACAGGAGAATCTAAATATTCACCGGCATTTGATATTTGAGTTTTATTCCACTCTAACCCGATACGTCTGATATTTAGATCGAATTTATCCGAAGATGCAACATCATCAGCCAAAGCAACTGTTGGTAAAACTGCCACCAAACCACATAAAAATTTTTTCATTCTATCCATCCTTTTTTGATAAATTTATTTCCATAAACTTAGCCCGCCATCAAAATCAGAAACTTTCCAACCATAACCACGAGCGTTCACAGAAAAAGCACTTATTTTTGCAGTTGGAATTTGAAAAACGATACGATTTCCAACAATATCTTTCGTCATCATATCAACCCCAACAGACCTAGCAACTGCATTTAACGATGCCCAATCCACAACCGGTGAATTAAGCACAACCATAACCCTAGTATTATCAACAGAAATTTGTTTTTCAACTAACCAATTTTGAATATTGTTTTCATTTAACCAAGAACGAACGGCATCAACATCAAACACCATAGAAACATTCGCAGAATATGTGGTATCCGACACCCTTTCCCCATCAATAGAAGAAGACACCACCATATTTTCAAAATCGCTTTTTTTAGTATTATTTACAGCATTCGCCACCTGACCTGGATTAGCATATTTAGACACTTGTTCTAAAAAAATTTTTTTTCTAGCATCGTCAAACGCCTGTGTTTTTGCAACATCTGCGGTATCACTTGTTACATTTACAAACGTTGTTCCTGCCAACTCTAACGCATTTGCAGACATACAAAAACCACAAATTAGTAAACAAAAAATTTTTTTTAACAAATGCATAACAAATCCTTAAAATTTAACATCAATTCCAACACGAATTCCCATAGATTTATAGAAAGAATCTACTTCATTAGACAATTCATCGGCCCAACCGTTTGCATCCAAAGCTTCAACCCACTCAACATAATCTATTGCTTCCTGTGTCCAATC
>CALCGS010000072.1 GCA_937901165.1 uncultured Alphaproteobacteria bacterium | reverse complement strand
CGATTGCTGAGAAACGATGATTCCCAGGCAGGGTTGCATACACAACCGGTATTCCATGAATTGGGTCAAATGGTTTTTCGTATATGTTTGCAACAGTATGAATTAAATCAACAAGATACTGTTTTGATAATTGGTCTGCCGCATACGAAACCCATGGCACGCGAGCACCGTTCAGACGCAGCCAAACTTCGCCAGCGTGATTTATGGCGATTTCTTCAACAAAAGAAGGTTTATAAAATTCTTCTAATGGTTTTAATAAAGATTCAAGAACAACATTTGACATTATTTTTATTGTATCACAAATTTTTATTTGATAAAATCAAAAAAAGAAAGAGGAGAAAAATGAAAAAAACATTACTGTTTACTTTGTTTACTGCACTTTTGGCGTGTGGGTGTTCAAACGGCGATAAACCGTATGATGTTGATGATTTTGAAAATGGTGGCCCTGATGCACCATATTATAACGAACCTACGGCTGATATGATGGAATCTGGTAATGAATATTCTAATATCGATTCGTATAAACCTAAAACTGCCGCTGATAGGGAATCTATGAATGCGCGTTGGAATACATCGCGTATGGAAACCCATTGGCAGGAATACAAGGGAACAATGGTTCGGGTTCAGGTTTTATTGGGCAATAGCGATGTTCGTGAAATGCGTTTGCGTTTGATGCAAAATGCTGCTGGTACCGATACGGATAGGGATGCACGTGGAATTTTATCTGCTGTGGCTGATTATGAAATGAAACATATTTGCGGTCGTAACACTGAGAGCATTGTGATTGTGTATGACGAACCTTCGTTTGAGGTTATGCGTCCAACACCATATTTTGATTACAGAATCGAAGCAGAAGGCGAAACAATGCGCGAATATGGATTTAAATGCGTTTACAAAAACAAAAACTAAAAAACATAAAGGAGAAAAAAATGAAAAAAATATTTTCTGTAATTGGTGTATGTGGTGCTTTATTTGCAACTGGTTGTGATTCGCATGCTGGTGCACAAAATGGCGACACAGTGGTAATTGATTTTGCCGGTTTTGATGAAAACGGTGTTCAATTCGAAGGTGGTACTGCATCTGATTTTCCATTAAAATTGGGCAGTGGTCAATTTGTTCCTGGGTTTGAAGAACAATTGATTGGTGCAAATGTTGGTGATAGTCGCGATGTTAAAATAACATTCCCAGAAAATTATTATCCTGAATTGGCTGGTAAAAATGTTGTGTTCAAAGTGACAGTCAAAGAAATCAAAGAATAAAAATAAAATACCGTCTTGTCCAAGACGGTATTTTTTTATATGTTTTATTTTGCGACGATAAAAATTTTTGCCTTGTTGGCTTCTTTTATAACATTTTCTTTGTCGACAACAAAACAAGTTTTTGCGTTAACAATAATACCGCGTAATTTAGCATCAGACACAGCACGAATCGTATCGACACCAATGGCAGGAATGTCTATCTTTAAATCTTGACCAGGTTTCGTCATTTTTGCGAAAACACCAGATTTTGTTTTTTTATTTTTACGCATTTCAACAACGCGTTTTAGCATTTGTGCAGTACCTTCGGCAGCTTCGACAGCGATAACTTGTTTATCAACGACAACAGATGCACCAATATCGGCGGCACCAATGGTATGTGATACATCGATGGCGCGTTCTATATTTTTCTTGTCCGTCATATTTGGTTTAATTTTTGTCTGTATCCCAGCCTTTTGAAAAGCAAGTTCTGGTGTCAAATCTTGTGCAGCAACCAATTCAAACCCCCTTTTTTTAAGAGCATTATTAAATGCAACCGCCATAGAATCATATCCGCGTTGGTTGTGTATAACACTCAGTAATATACCAATAGACCACAAATCAGGTCTTATATCAGATAAATTTGGATGTCCCAATGCACCAACACAGGTCACCAAAGAAATATTTCTTTTTCGTACTTCACGTGCGGCGGTTCCACCGGCACCCAAACGTATAACCAAATCTGGATTTAATTCAGGTTTATAAAAATTTTTAAGCCCAATAACAAAAACATCCCACCCAGCACGACGTAAAGCATCGCGTGCAAGTATTGGTAAATCCAAAGCACCAGCAATAAGAGCAATTTTTTTATTTGTATTTTGTTTTTTCATATTTACAATAGTACGATGAAAACTAACTGGAATCAAGTTTGTTTTTATGTTATGGTACAAGATATGAATAAATGTCCTTTTTTTTATCTTTGTGGTGGATGCAAATACGATTTTTCTGCATCTGATTATCGTGAAAAAAAATGCACAGAATTACCAGATATAAAAAATTTAGAAAAACCAATTTGGGCGCCTAACGGTTGTCGTGTTCGTGCTGATTTTTGTTTTTCGCCAAATGCGTTTGGTTTTTATGCTGTAAATAGCAAGGATATAATCAAAATTTCGAATTGTCCTAACTTGTGTTCTGAAATAAATCAGATAATTCCATTGTTATCATCGTTGCCCTGGGTTGGAACTGGTTCTTGCTTGGTAACAAAATGCGATAATGGGATTGATATTTGTGTAAAATCTTCGGTTGATTACGTCGATTCGAATTTTATCACAATGGCAAAACAAATGCCTGTTTTACGTTTTGTTTGGAACGATAAAGTTCTGGTTAAAAATAATACGCCAATGGTCAGGTTTGGCAATCGTACGGTTGAATATCCGTCTGGTGCTTTTTTACAGCCGATTCCTGCGGATGTATCTGGCCTGCGTGATTTGGTTTTAAATAATGCACATGGGGCAAAAAAAGTTGCAGATTTATTTTGCGGACTTGGGAATTTTACTTATGATTTACATGCTGATGGATTTGATATTTTTGGTATTGGTGTAAATCGTGATTTATTTAAACATCCTTTAACCTTGGGAATGTTGGAACAATACGATTGTGTTATTATGGATCCGCCACGTGCTGGTGCAATGGCCCAGTCAGAAATTTTGGCAAAATCAAATGTACACAAAATAATATACGTATCTTGTAATCCACATACTTTTAAACGTGATGCAAATATTTTGGTGCATGGCGGTTATAGTTTGCAAAGTGTTATTCCGATTGACCAATTTGTAGGCAGTGCCCATTGGGAAATATTTTCAATATTTATAAAATAAGTAAATTTATTAAATAAAAAAACACCGCTGTTTCCAGCGGTATTTCCGAATGCCCAGAAAGGAAGGAAAGGAGAAAAAGAAACGGGCATTCTAAACTTAATGTTGGGGTCCAAGGTCCAGAGGAGAGAGAATGTAGGAGGGAGTCTGAATCCCTGGGCCCCTAACAGATACATTTGCATCTGGTCATCGGTTTTGTTCCTTTGACGAATCGTAATGTAATACATTTATTTTGATTTGTCAAGTCTTTTTGTCAAAAAAAAATTTTGTGTATAATTTTTTTAGGAAATACTCCTTGTTGTAAATATGTGCTTATTGGAATAAAATCACTTTATATTAGAATATTGGTAGAGAAAATCAAAAAACAGGAGGGTTTTATGACGCATAATGATGTTTGGCAAGCAATAGAAAAATTTGCTATGGAACACGGAATGTCTTGTTCGGGGTTGGCAAAAAGCAGCGGTTTAGATCCAACTACTTTTAATAAAAGCAAACGTGCATCTGTTTTTGGACAACCACGTTGGCCATCTACAGAAACTATTTCTAAAATATTAAACGCTACAAACTCTGAACCAGAAGATTTTTTTAAATTGTTAGACAACAAACCGCTTCCTAATAGAGTAAATATTGCATTTGGCAATGTTAGGAGACATCAAAACATGGCAAGAAATATTTTAATTACAAAAAATAACAAAACACAAGAGCGGCAAAGTTCATTTGAGCTTTGCCGCTTCACGGTGCAAATCAAAGTATCATTCTTCGCCGAGAAGACGTGCTGTCAGATGATCGTAG
>CALCGS010000071.1 GCA_937901165.1 uncultured Alphaproteobacteria bacterium | reverse complement strand
GATTTTGCAACCGATGCGGAAATAATGTCATATATAAATGAAAATTATGATTCTGGTGAATCAACAACTTTATTGAAAGCATATTCTATGATACCAAGTGCAGATGCATATTTAAAAACTATAAAACCAAATGCAGATATATATGAAGAAGGTAATTGGAATAATGCAAAATATAAATCAATAAGTGGCACAGGGGACAATAGTGGTGATACCAGTGGTCTGGAAAATGGTGAATGGTCTGTACCATTCAGTTATGGCACAATAAAGGGCACGGCAAAATGTACTGCAACGAATGGTGAGTATTGGGGAACCCAGGGTAATCCCGATGCGACAACGGCTGGTGAAACAAGGTATTGTTGGTGCCATGCAGATAGTCTTGATGGAACATCTGTGTCCTCGTCTTGGGTGTTCAACTACGACCAAGACAATGCTGACCTCTGCACGGACTTCTGCGCGGAGGACTGCGCGGACAGCGTCAACTACGAGTTGACGTTCCGTGGTGCGTTGTTCGGTTCCGGCAAGTCTGAATGTGCAGTGAACGTTTATAACGCAGATGCGGGTCAGTATCTTGCCAAAAATGGTACGGAACTTACCACATGTCCGGCAAATAGTTACTGCCCGGGTGGCACATTTGAATTCAGTGAAACTGCAAATCAGGGTATAAATTCATGTCCATCTGGATTCACATTATCCGCCGGTGGTGCAACATCAGAAAATGATTGTTATCGTGCATGTACAACAAACGATGTCGAACATTCAATGTCGGTAAGTGGTGGTTTCTATTACGGCAATAATAATCAATGTTCCGCAGAAACTTGTGTAACCGGATATCACAAGGCTGATGGAGTAATATCGTATCTGTTATCAGATGTGGGGTATATTCTAGGGAACGAACAAGTTGTCCAACAGGTATTTCCTGGTAAAACAACAATAACAGCACAAGAGCTTACCCCAGAAATTATAGCGGTATCCTTGTATGGGTATGGTAGTGTAAGCGAATATCAACAAAGCGGCAATGATATAGAAGTATTTATAAAAGATTTATCTGCAATATCAAAAGGACGTGTATGGTTGGAAAGCAAAGGTATATCAGGTGATAATATATTTGAAAATGAGGTTGGATGGAAGACACGTGAGGGCTACTATGGTAATGGTGGTAATTATTCTTACCAATATAATTGGATCGATGGCGATACTTGGACTGCAGTTTTTAGTTGGGGTGATATAACAGGTACATCAATTTGTGATGATGCATATGGAACAAAAACGGAAATAAAACCAGGTAATACATTATTTGATGATGATAGTGGCGAATATTGTTGGTGTAAAATGACGGGATATACCCCAATAGGTGGCGAATTACAGAATTTGTCCGAATCTTCGTCTTGGGTATCGTGTACAGACATGAGATCTTATGGAGATTATGGCAGTTGTAGTGGTGCATGTCCTCAGTTTTGTGCAATGGCCGTAAATGGTTATAACAACTTTTCTGAGTGGTCAGCGGCTGGGTTCCGTGGTGCGTTGTTCGGGGGCGCTGATACCAATATTCTTGCATCGTGTTCTGCGAATACGATAAATGTAACGTGGAATCCGTTAAATGGTTTGGAACCAACGATAAATCAATGTACGTACGATGGTGCAATTACATTACCGGATACCGCACCAGAAAAACGTGGATACACGTTCAAGGGTTGGAAATTGGTTACGGGTTCATCCAACTAAAAAAGCCCATAAAACAAAAAATTGGTGTTTCTTTTCCCTTTCGAAACACCAATTTTTTTATTTGAATATAACCAATCGCATAAAATAATATTTTTTACATAAAGTGTTGACAAAATAAATTTTAGAATTATATTTATAGTGTGAAGAAAATAAAAGAAGGAGTGAAATATGTCATTATTTAACAAGAAAAACACCCAACAAAACAATACACAAACAATAAAACCAGATTTTTGCACTGAATATGTTATTGCCGACCCAAAAAAATTATTGATAAATACGGATATAGTATATTCTTTGCCAAAAATACCTGTTGCGATTGAGGGTGAAAATAATAGCGGTTGGTTGTCAAGTATTATGATGCCAAACGATGTCAGGGATTATTTGTATGCTTTGAAAAATTTGAAACCAGAATTAAGACAAGAACAAATTGCCAGAACAATCGTTTCTTATAAACTGGACGATAATACAGAAATATTCTTGTTGCCTAATTTTTATCGTGTTTCTTTTGCTTCCAACAAAGAAATTTCAGATGCGACAACAAATATGTCTGCGGATAAAAAGATTCAAATGCGTAAAAGTATGCTTGGATATTTAAAACAATACCAAGAATTTTCAAGTCGTATAAATCAATCTCGTTAATAAAAAACGCCTTTGGGCGTTTTTTATTATTAAAAATATTTTTATAAAAATGCTTGAAAAAAAGGCTGGTTGTGTTATATTTTATTTGTTATAACAAAAGGATTTTTCATGAATTACCCTTATATGCCGAAATCAACCGCATTATGGTTGATAGAAAATACTGCTTTAACGTTTGAGCAGATTGCCGAATTTTGTGGTATGCACGAATTGGAAATTAAAAATATTGCTGATGCTGAATCCCATAAAATTCAGGGATTAAACCCAATTTTGAACGGACAATTAACGCGTGAAAATATCAAAGAATGCGAAGCAAACCCTGAAAAAAAATTAGTTTTGTTATCTGCTATTGTTGATGCGCAAAAGGCACACAACAAACGCGGTGTTGGATATACACCAAAATTACATCGTCAAAATCGTATGGGCGGTATTTTGTGGATTTTGAAAAATTATCCTGATTTATCTGACGGTCAGGTTGCCCGTTTAATGCGCAGTACAAATACAACTGTTTCTTCTATTCGTGATAAAACGCATGCTTCTTACGCTAATATAGAGGTTTGCAATCCAATTACATTGGGATTGGTTTCGAAATCTGTATTGGATGAAGAAAATATCAAGGCACAAAAAAAGAAAACAAAATAATTTTTTCATAAAGGTTCATTGATGGCTAAACAATTAGACGAAGCAACAAAGTTGTTAATAGATTCTTTGCCAGAAAATTTACAAAAATTGGCGGCTGTATCCGTTGAAAATGGGTATATGTCGCAAATGGATTTCAAAGAAGCTAATGATTTGGATGAAGTTCCAGAAGAAGACCAAAAGGAACTTTTGGACTTTTTTCAACAAGATTTGGGCGTTGAAATAATCGATACTGACGATTATGCAAAAAATCTAAACACTTATTACAACGATGATAATGAAGATGAACCTCTGGATAAAACGCGTAATGTATTAAATGCGGATGCGGAACAGGTTGATGTTAACGATGACGATGATTACATCGCTAAACAACTGGAACGCAGTCAAAACGGAAATTTGGTTCTGGGGATTCAGGATTCTGTTCAATCTTATTTGAAACAAATTGGTACGGTTCAATTATTGACCGCCGCGGGTGAGGTGGCAATTGCCCAAAGAATAGAGGCAGCATCCAGATTGATGGTTTATGGACTTTGTGAAAGTCCTATGACAATTCAAGCAATGTTGGATTGGTACGACCAATTGTTAAATGAAGAAATTCGTTTGCGTAATATCGTAAATCTAGAAGTTATGTATTCCAGTGATGCCGAACAAAAATCTTTGGCCGCCTTGTCCGAGACTTTAAAATCCAAGGGTGTTGACCGGGTTGATGATTTGGATGATGACGATTTGGATGATTTGGCCGAAGAAACAGAAGTGGACGAAGATGACGAAGAAGACGAATTGGACGAAGATGGTGTAAAAAAAGAAGATACCCCACGCGGTACATCTGGGGTTCCAATTCCCGTTATGGAAGAGGCATTAAAACCAACTATTTTGGAATTATTTGATAAAATAAAACATACATTTACCAGTATGCAAAAATTGCAATCAAAACGTTTGGACATATTGTTTTCTTCATCGGAACCTGATGCGGCACTTGAAAAAAAATACAACAAAATGCGTTTGGAATTATTTGAAGCGGTCAGCAAAATACGTCTGAACGATGATAGAATTGCTGAAATTCAAGACCAATTAACAAAACGCGACCAATTATTGATGGGATTGGAAGGTAAATTATTGCGTCTTGCAATGGCAAATAAAATAAAACGCGAAGATTTTCTGGCGGAATATACTGGAAATGAAATAAACCGTAATTGGGTTAAAATTTTATCAAAACATAAATCGCCTGTATGGTCAAAATTTGCCAAAGAACACGAAAAAGAAATTGTTAAAATTCAAGACGATATAACAAAAATCGTTATTGAAACAGGGCAACCAACATCTGAATATAAAAAGGTTGTTGAATTGGTCAGACGTGGTAAAACCGAAGCAGAACGTGCAAAACGCGAAATGATAGAGGCTAATTTACGTCTGGTTATAAAATTTGCAAAAAAATCGAGTAATCGCGGTCTTGGATTGGATTTTTCTGATTTGGTTCAAGATGGTAATATTGGTTTGATGAAGGCGGTTGATAAATTTGATTACAGATTGGGAAATAAATTTTCAACCTATGCAACGAATTGGATACAACAGGGAATTTCACGCAGTATTGCAGACCAGGCACGTACAATTCGTATTCCTGTGCATATGATTGACAATATTCACAAAATACAACGTGCAACGCGTCAATTTATGCATAAGTACGGTCGTGCACCAACTAATGAAGAATTGTCCAAAATAATATATTTGCCAATCGATAAAATAAACAAGGCAATGAAAGTTAACTTGAAACCAATTTCATTGGAAGCACCTGTTGGCAGTGAAGATGATAGTTCGCGTATTGAAATAATTGCTGATGAAACTGCGAAAAATCCATTTACTGCGGCGGCACAGCAAAACTTGCGTAAGATTGTGACCCAGATATTATCTGAATTGGATCCCAAAGAAGAAACTGTTTTGCGTAAACGTTTTGGTATGGCAACAAATACATGCACTTTGGAAGAGGTTGGCGAATATATTGGTGTTACACGTGAACGTATCCGTCAAATAGAACAAAAGGCATTGAATAAATTAAAACATCCAACACGCGCAAGAAAATTACGCAGTTTCTTGGAAGAATAAAAAAAACCGCCATTACGGCGGTTTTTTAACAAAATCAAGAATTGATAAATTTAATTATGTTAAATCACCTGAATCTGCGGAAACTAATTTCCAACCTGTAAATGTATGTCCCCGCTTTGTTGGGGCGGTTGGTAATATTATATCGCCATTGTACGAACATTGATTTACAACATCGTTTTCACCGTTTTCTGGTTTCCATGTCACGTTTATTATATTTGCCACACATTCATTATCGCTAAGATGATATCCGGTGGCACAAGAACAATCAGATAAACTTGATGCACCTGGTTGTGATGTTGCACCTGTTGGACAATCATAACTGATGCTATCAAAACACCATTTGTTTTCTGCACAAATTACACACTGGTCATTTTCAATTGCGTATCCGGCATTACATCCCCATTTTGCATAAAATACTTTATCATCGATGTCTGTTGTTGAAATAATTTTTGTGGTTGTACAATTTAGTGTTAATTCGACATCTTCGCACCAGCCCATAAACTGTAAACCGGCATTTGTTGGCGTTCCGTCAATAATTACTTCCGTACCGAACCAGTATTCGGTCGGTGCGTTTGCAAACAGTGTCCCGCCATTCATAACGTATGTTATTGTATACGCACGATTATAGGCCCATTTTGCATAAAATGTTTTATTTCCAGTATCTCCGTCTCCAACTTTTACCGTTTTCGAACAATTTTGTTTGTCCTCATCTGTACACCAACCTTCGAATGTATATCCTGTCTTCGTTGGATCATCTAATATTATAGATGGCGAACTTAGTGTATATGTAGCAGGGTTGTCGGGATCGTTTGTGCCGCCATCAAGATAATATGTTATCTCGTATGTTGCCTCTGCCCATTGAGCATATAAATCAATATTGCCTTCGTCTTCTGATTCCAAATCGTCTATAGATTCTGACGTCAGATTTTTTACAGATTGTCTATCTTCATAAGACGTTCCTGTGCCATCTGCATTTGTATTCCAGCCCGTAAAAGCATAGCCTGATTTTGTAAATTGATTATATGTTAATTGTTGAGATTGATCATATGTATGATAACTCATCATTTCATCATATGGTTCTTTAACCACGACGTGTTTTTCAAGAACATGGTATATAGATATAAATTCATCTATTG
>CALCGS010000070.1 GCA_937901165.1 uncultured Alphaproteobacteria bacterium | reverse complement strand
TATTCATAAATATGCTTTAGTTTTAGGATTATGTACTTTGAAAAATGTTGTAGCTGTATCAGGTGATGATACTAATGATATACCGGCTTTATTTAAAAATTCTTTTGCAATTTTTGGTAAACGTTTATATATTTTTACGTCAATTTCTGTCAGCATGTCAAAATATACTGTATATGTGTTATCATCATTCTTTTTAACATCAGTGACTTTTCTATACTCTTTTTCTGTTTCTGCTATTACTTTTTTTGTTGTGTAATTTGCTTTTGCTCTTGCTTTTTTCTTTTCAAGTGTTTCATGATATTTTTTGCTTGCTTCATCATATTCACTGTCCAAACATACAAAACAGATTTTATAATTATTACCTTTTAAATCTGATATAAATGCTTTTTTTGTTGCATAGTCTTTTGTGATTATTTCTGTCTTGTTTTCTTCATTTTTTACAAAAGCTGAATACTTTTTAAGTGTTGTCTGTTCTGTTTCTGCTGTTGGTGCTTCCTTTACTTCTGCTGTTGTTTCAATAGTCTTTACTGTTTCTGTTGTTGTTGCTTTTTTTGTTGATTTTTTCATAGCTTTTTCTTCCTTTACATCATTATTATTTTCTGCTGTTGCTTCCTGTTCTTCTGCTGTCTGTTTTGGTGCTGTATACAGATTTTTTATTTCTGTAATAGCATTATATAAACATGTTTTTTTGTTATTATCCATAAATGATATTATTTCTGCTGTTGGTGTTACTGTTGTTGTTTTTCTTCCTGTTTCATATTCAACTTCATATGTTGTTTCTGAAAATGTTACTGTTTCTGCTACTGCTGTTATCTGTTCTGTTGGTGCTTCCTGTTCTGCTTTAATCTTTTCGTATACATCAGATACAACATAGTTATCATTAAAGTTAAATTTAATTTCTGTTATTCTGTCACTGTCGCTTTTGTTTGGTTTACGAATGACGTTGTTATTATCATCTATGCAAATACGTCTACCACATCTCATACCTTTTATTTCAATCATTGTGATGTCTTCTTCTTGGAAAATAAAATTTTTTCTTATATTGCTTGATAAATTTATGTCTAAAAATTCTACTTCATTAAATAAAAATAATTCAATTATTAAACAATATTCAAAACATGGTATAATTGCCGCTGTTGTAATTGCTGTTGCGGCTTTGGCAATATGGGGTTTTTCGGCGGCCAGAAAAAATGCCACCCTTGACCAGGTTTTGCAAGATGTCACAACAGAAAGTGTCAGTGCCGCTGATATAAAAATTGCTGTAATTCGTATGGATGCAATTCAAACAGAAGCAACTGCATTAAAAGATTTGCGTAAACAAAAAGAAAGTTATGAAGAAAAATTACGTAATGAATTGACCAAAGAACAAAAGGCTTTGGAAAAAGAAAAAGAAGAAATAGAAAAATCACAGGATGTTTTATCACAAGAAGCATTGCAACGCCGTATCGCTGATTATCAGGGTCGTGTTGCAAAATTGCAACGTGATTTATCAGAACGTGCACAAAGTGTTGAAATGTCTTATCAAAAGGCATTATCTGAAATACAATCAAAACATTTGGATCCAATTATAGAAGGTACAATCAGCAAAAAGAATTTGTCTTTGGTAGTGGATGGTCGTTTTGCACGTATGAATGAAAATGCTAAAAATTTAGATATTACCGAAGAAATAATCAATGCTTTGAATAAAAAAGTATCTTCTGTAAAGATGGAAAAACCAAAAGGTTTTTAATAAAAAAAACTAATTTAAAACACCGCTATATTTTGCGGTGTTTTTTTTTATAAGTGTTTGTTTACTTTTGTTAAATAATATTTTATAATTCAAACTATGTTAAAGATAATAGAATATTTATTAAAGCCACGTGCTATAAAAACTACGGCCGGCCAATTGGCTGCCAAGTTTGGACTTGAATTACAAGGTGATGAAAAAACAGTTATAAATGGTATTGCACCAATTGCAGATGCACGACCTGGACAACTTGCGTTTTATTCAACAGAACAAAACAGCAGTGCATTTAAAATATTGCCAATAGAAGTATTAAAAAATACTCGTGCAACGGTTATACTATTACAACCAGAACAGGTTAAAAATGCACCAAAAGGCGCAACTTTGTTGATAACAGATTCACCACGTGGAAACATTGTTAAAATACTGGGGGAAATATATCGCGAACCACCCAGACGCGGTATAAGTTCCGATGCAAACATTGAACGTGGTGTGTTTTTTCGCGCACGCAGAACTGTTTATGTCGGCAAGTTTGCAACCATTGAACACGGTGCTGTAATTGGCACAGATGTTAAAATTTATCCAAATGTTTATATTGGAAAAAATGTGACCATTGGTAATGGTTGTGTAATTCATTCTGGGGCGCATATTGAAAACGCAACATTGGGTGCAGATTGTGTAATAAATGCAAATGCCGTAATTGGCAAGGATGGTTTTGGTTATACACGTCAGGACGGGCATAATATATTTATTCCACACGTTGGTCGTGTTGTTATTGGCGACAGGGTTTCCGTTGGTGCAAACACTTGTATTGATAGGGGTGCGATGACCGATACAACAATTGGTTCTGGGACCAAGATTGATAATTTATGTCAAATTGCACATGGCGTTGTAATTGGTTGTGAATGCTTTTTGGCATCTGGTGTCGGTTTGGCTGGCGGAACGACAGTTGGCGACAGGGCTTTACTTGCCGGACACGTTGGTGTTGCCAATGGTGTAAAAATTGGAAATGATTCTGAAATTGGTGCAAATAGTGGCGTGTTTAGAAATGTTCCTGACAACGGTCGTGTTATGGGTTATCCTGCTGGACCTGGCACTGAATTTATGCGTCATTATGCGTGGTTGCGTAAAAATGCAAAATAAAGCAACCACACAAAATTAAACTATTAAAATGTTAAACGCAAAGCCGCAGAAACAAAAGGTGTTTCTGTTGTTATACCAACAGATGTCCACATATCAATATATTGATTGTATTTGTATCTAAATGAAGCAATAAGTGTATTATCTGTATAGTTTTTTATATTGCTATCCCAAATGCCAGTTTGCGATAAAATATAAGACAACGAAAAACTAGAATTTAATAAATCATAACTGACCCCTGTTCCAACTGAAACCCCATCCCCAGATTTATCGCCAATTGGGTCTTTATCATAAATAACAGTCCCTGTTGTTGCCCAAACAATGCTATTATACTGTAAATTAAACCCAACAGATGCCTGGGCACGCCAATCAGCATATACTTCGGTCGTATAATCAGCAGTATGATATCCGTTTGGATTATCCATAAACGAAGCACCTAATGATATAGCAGTCTTTAATTTTCCATTTGGATATCTAAATTTTATACCACCATCAACAGCATAATCGTAATCGTCTGTTATTCCAGATACCGACAATCCGTATTGTGCACCCTGTCTTGGGGCAGAAACAATATTTACACGCAAAGCATCATGCCCTGTTGAAACCATGGCATTTGGTATTACAGAACCTTTGGGATGAATTTTTTTATAAAATAAAGGTTTATGATTTACACGCATTCCACCAACATCTGGCAATCCCGTACCTAATTTTTCAGCAATAGATTCAGTAAAACCTAATTCAATACGTCCCAAATTTTTTATTTCATACAAACCAAATAATTCGTGTATAAATTCATCTTCGTCAATTACTTCTTGATTTATAACATACACCAATCCGGCAGTTTGCCCACCGGTTGTTGCGTAATTTAATTGCGTTCTAAATGACCAATCACCAATAAAATCAGGTTTGTTAAAGTCCGGTTCGATAATTCCAGCCGTTCCATATCCAGATAACCTCATAGCAAATCTATCCCTAGAAAATTGGATAGCGTCAGCATTTTGTACAAATATACAAGCAACTAATAATGATAACACAGATATTTTTTTATTCATTTTTATCATCCCCTGATTCTTTTAATATAGCATCACGTAATTTATTATATGCACGTTCTTCGATTTGCCGAACCCTTTCGCGTGAAATTTTATATTTCTGGGCCAGTAATTCAAGTGTGATTGCCGGGTCACTAAGCCTGCGCGCACGCAATATTTCACGATCACGTTCAGGCAAATCCATTAAATGTTTTTTTAATAATTCAAAACCCTTGCGTTTAAATTCCAATTCTTCAAGATTATCTTCAATACTTTTTTTATTGTCGGACAAGTTTGATAAAATATCTGTTCTGTCAGAATTATCATTATGTGCAGGTGCATTTAACGACAAATCACGTGCACTTATGCGTTGTGCCATTTTTTTAACATCAGATTCTGGAACATCCAAATAAGTCGCAATTTTTTTCGCATCTTCATCATTAAGATTGTTATCCATAATTCCCAGTGCGCGCTTTGCACGTGCCAAATTAAAAAACACACGTTTTTGATTTGCAGAACTGCCAATTTTAACCACAGACCAATTATTCAAAATCGTTTCATAAATTTCAGCCTTGACCCAAAACATAGCGTATGTAGAAAAACGAAAACCACGTTCAGGATCAAATTTTTGTAGTGCCTGCATAAGCCCCATATTACCACTGGCAATCAATTCAGAAACAGGTATTCCGTAATTTTTGAAATCGTACGCCACAGAAACAACCATTCTTAAATGACTGGCAATTAAATTTTCAGCAGCCTGGGCATCCTTGTTTTTAACCCAATTCACAGCATATTCGTATTCTTGTTCTGCGGTCAAAATGGGAAACTTTTGAATACTTCTGATATATTGGGATAAAGTATTATCATCACCCCCGCCCATCGGGACAACAAAGCCGATATTTTGTGTCGTTGGTAAAGTATTCTTTATTTGCTTTTTCATAATAATTATAGTATACCATAAAATATAAATTATCAAGACAGGAGATTAAAAATGACATCCATTTTGGCAAGGAATAAAAACTTAAAACCAAAAGAACCCAAAAAAACACGTGCTGACTATGCCGAAGACGCACTATATCGCGAGGTTTGGGAAGAAGTAAACAATGATAAAACAATGGCATTTATAAAAAAATATTCCAATGTTTTAATTGGGGGTGCGTTGGTTTTATTGATATTGGTGACAGGGGCCCAAATTGGTTTGCGTACATATCGCGCAAATAAAATGGCAATGGCAACCAATTACGAAGTCGCATTAGAAAAAGTTGACGCGAATGCATTGGCATCTATTGGTGAAAATGGACGCGGGGCAAATGCTGATTTGGCAATGTTTCAATCTTATTTAATAGACCATGATATTTCTAAAATGGAAAAATTGGCAGAAATTGGCAAAACACCAGAATTTCGTGATTTGGCCAGATTGCATGTAATATCTGTTCGCGGTGATGAAATGGGGGGGGACGATGTTGAAAAATATTTAAGTCCTATTGCGAATAAAAAATCACCATTTTATTATACAGCAATGTTGACGATTGCACAAAAATATGTTGCATCTGGTGATAAAGAAAAGGCAAATGTTTGGTTGGATAAAATATTGTCTGATTCTGAATGTCCCCAGGAAATAACAATGAATGCAGAAATGTTAAAATAAAACATATCTAAACAAAGGAAGGAAAATTATGCGAAAAATATCGTTATATGTGCTGGCTGGTTTTACTTTGGTTGCATGTGATAAGCACGACCCAATATTGCCTGGAACACGTACAGCGATTTTTGGTGGGCAAGAATTAAATATATTAAATACACCCGTATCTGGATTATCAGAAAATGCTATTGTTATAAAAAATACTGAATGCCCATATACACAGGATAATACAAATACTATACGTAAAGACGACAAAAAAATATTTATTGGTTTTCCTGCACCTAATTCTGTACAAAGTTCACAAAAACCTGTTTGTGCCGGTGGATATGTTTATGCGGGGTTAACAACTGGCGAATTGATAAAACTATCCAAAAACGGTAATTTAATTTGGATGGCAGATATTTTTAAACAAAGTAATATGATGGGTGGATGTTCTGTGGTTGATATCGTTGCACCAATTGTTGTGTTGGATAATTGGATTTATGTTGGTGGAATGGGCGATGCTTTTTGTAAGGTAAGTGCATCATCTGGAAATAAAAAATGGTGTACGGAAATTGGTACAACCAATGAATTTATAATCACAAATCGTGCAATATATGTTGTTGGAATAGATAATAATTTATACGCATTACGAAATACAGACGGTGCAATATATTGGAAAACAGAAATTAAAAAACAAACTAAACCAATATATGAAAATAAAATAATCACGATTGGTCGTGAAAAAATAAACGCCGAAACAGGAGAAATGATAAAATAAAACACTCTGTTCCATAAAAGATAGTAAAATTTTAGACAACAAAAAAATGCAGGTGTTGATATATCTGCATTTTTTTCTTCCAGATTAGAACTTTATTCCATATTCATCTCTAGTTTGTAATATATTTCAATATCATCTATAACTTCATTTATAGTATTACCAGATAAATCACTGACCCATTGTTTTAATTCATTTATTGTAATAATTTCTTCAATAGCATCTTTATACCTGTTTTTGAGCATTTCCATTCCACCAGAATACTTTTCAATATATTCTTCTAAATCAGAGTATAACTCTTTTTGGGTTTTATTTGTTTTTACAACAAAAGTTATAGGAAAATGCATAACTTTATCAATATCTAATAAATACTTATTATAATTTTCTACTACTTCTGTAACCTGAAAAAATCTACCCAATGGTTTCATAACAAAATCTATACCACCATCATTGGCATTAGTTCTACCTGTTTTATACAAAGTTAAATACTCTTCTTGCAATTTTTCTATTTCATATCCCCAATAAATTTTAGTTTCTTTGTAATGATTTTTAAGAACAGCAAAAGAAATTATTTCAAAAATTCTGGCTTCTGCATTTTCAGATAACATAGAAATCAATTTTGTTTCTTTGTCTTTTATATTGTGAAATGTTTTTAATTCTTCTAAATCTATTAAAAGAGAACGGTCTTTTTGTTGGAGTAAATCTATGTATTTTTCAATAATTTTTATGGCTGTTTTAGAAATATCTTTATTATTCACATATAAATAATCTATATGCAAAGCATATTTCCCATTATCAACAATAATAAGGTCTTGTTCTGCAATTTTATTTTTAAATTCTCCATTGAGTCTACTGTTAAAAGCATGGTTTTCTAATTTACTTCCACCATACAATGTTCTACAAAAAGCAAATAATTTTGTATATTGGTAACCTGTAAATTTTTTATATTTTTCTTTGTTGTTATAATAATCTATAACATAAAAATGTAATATTGAATATATTGCATATATATTAGCTAAACTTCTTCTTGTTTTTGAATTCCCATAAATTGCACCCATTTTACTATCAAGATATTTAATCAAAGCACTATTATCAAAAATTGATTGAAAATTATTTTTGTAATCTTTTTTTAGTATGTCTTGTATAAATTCTTTCATAATGGCAACTCTTCTTGTTTATGCTTTAAATGTGAAGATTTGTTTTTATTAGATGTTTTTTTGTCTTTTGTTTTAACTAACTTTTCACCTTTAAATTCATTAGCAATTCCCAATCTTCTTAATCCTATTTTATAATATTCTGGATTTAATTCAATACCTAATCCTTTTCTTTTTAAATTTTGTGCAACTGATATTGTAGTAAAACTTCCAGCAAAGGGATCTAAAACTATATCACCTTCATTGCTTGATACTTTTATAATCCTTTCCAATAATTTTTCTGGCTTTTGAGTTGGGTGATTTTCATATTCTTCCATTTTGAATCTTACTCTGGAAAAATCCCATACATTACCAGGAACTTTTTGTGAATTATATGGTTGTGGAATTGCTTTTCTATAATCTATCAGATTTCTTTTTGCACCAGTTTTAGCTTCTATTAAAATATCTTCAGCATTAAATGTATATTTGTTTTTTGCTGATTTATTTATCATTAGAATTGGCTCATATAAAGAACCAAACATTTTTTTAGATTGAACACCAGAACTATCATATGCCCAAATAATTCTTGATAACACATTATATTTTTCAGAAGCAAACACATCTAGATACGACATAAATTGTGTGGCTGTCATAAAATACATTGTTCCATTATCTTTAAGTATTCTCATACATTCTATAATCCATGTTTTACACCATTCAATATATTCAGGAATAGAATTCCATTTATCTTTGTTATTCCCAAAATCTTTACCAATATTATATGGTGGATCTGCAAAAATTAAATCAACACTTTTATCTTTTATAGATTTTAAAATTTGAATAGAATCTCCAAGAATAATACAAGCATCATCATTACTATTTGATATTGCTTCACATTTTTGAGTAAAAATTGTATTCATATCTATCATATTACTCATGGTAATTAGTTTTGGGTAATTTTTCAATATTAAAATCCAACAGTTAAATTAAATGTTTCTTTCTGTGTTATGGAACTATTTATTTTTGTTAGAAATTCAAATATATTTAAATTTTACTATCTTTTATGGAACAGAGTGTAAAATAAAAAAACGCTCAACCGAGCGTTTTTTTTATATTTGTGCCTTTACTTCTTGCACTTCATAACATTCAACCCTGTCGCCTTCGTGTAAATCGTTGTATTTATCAAAACTCATACCGAATTCAACACCGGCACCAGACACTTCACGAACTTCGTTCTTTTCGCGTCTTAATTGACCGATTTTACCATCGTAAATAACGACATTATCACGCAATAATCGCACAAATGCGTCTTTTTTGATTGTTCCTTCGGAACAACGACAACCAGCAACGCGCGTTCCTTTGCCAACAGTGAACAAAGCAATAACATCAGCATAACCAATAAAGTTTTCTCTTCTTTCTGGTGCCAATTTTCCAGATAATATTTCTTTGATTTCATCTGTTATACGATACACTACACTGTGATATCTTATATCAACGCCATTGTTACGTGCCATATCACGAACCACAGAATCAGCACGAACATTAAACGCAATAATTATTGCCCCAGACGCAGTTGCCAAACGTATATCACCTTCGGTAATTTGACCAACCCCAGCAGACAAAACATCAACCTGGACTTTATCTGTTTTTATGCCACGAAGCATATCATTTATCGCCTCTACCGAACCTTGAACATCTGCACGCAAAATAATAGGCAATGTCAATTTTTTATCAGCATCACGTGCAGCAAATAAATCCTGCAACGATGAACGTTTAATAGCATTTGCTTTGTCTTTTGCCTTTTGTGCACGATATGCAGCAACTTCGCGGGTTTGCGCATCTGTTTCCATAACGCGTAATTCATCACCCGCCAAAGGTACAGCATCCAATCCTAAAACAACCACAGGTTGCCCAGGTTTAACAGATTTAACACGTTCGCCACTTGAATTTATCAATCCACGAACACGACCAAATGTTTCGCCCACCACAAAAACATCACCGATTTTTAATGTGCCTTGACGCATAAGTATTGTTGCAACAGAACCTAAGCCACGTTCCATTTTTGCCTCTACAACATTGGCGACCGCAGGCATATCAGCATCAGCACGCAAATCCATCATTTCAGCTTGTAATAAAATAGCTTCTTCTAATTTATCCAAATTGATTTTTTGTTTTGCAGATATTTCAACGCATTGGACATCACCGCCCATTTCTTCAACTTGAACTTCTTGTTGCAATAAATCTGTTTTAACACGTTGTGGATTCGCCTCTGGCAAATCAATTTTATTGATAGCAACAATAAAAGGAACCTTGGCCGCACGAATATGATTTATAGCCTCTATCGTTTGGGGCATAATAGAATCATTTGCCGCAACAACCAACACAACAATATCAGCCATTTGCGCACCCCTTGCACGCATAGCAGTAAATGTTTCGTGTCCAGGCGTATCCAAGAAAGTTATAATCGCACCGGATTTTGTTTTTACTTCGTATGCAGAAACATGTTGGGTAATACCGCCAGCCTCACCTGCGACAACATTAGCATCACGAAAAGCATCCAACAAAGATGTCTTTCCATGGTCAACATGTCCAACGACAGTCACAACTGGTGCACGTGGTGTTAAATTTTCCGGATTTGGCAATCTTTCCAATTGTTCTGCGTATGGTTTTGTATCAACGCGTTTAACAGTTGCACCAAATTCAGACGCAACAAGTTCAGCCGTATCAGCATCAATAGATTGATTTTGTGATGCCATCATACCCATTTCCATCAATTTTTTTATAACATTGCCAACCTTTTCAGCCATGGCATTTGCCAAATCTTTTACGGTAATTGTATCAGACAAAACAACTTCGTGTGAAATATGTTGTGGTGCATTAAACACAGAACGTGCTTTTTCACGAAATCTTTTTAACGAAGCTTCGGACCGGCGGCGATTTGCACCACGAATACCGATTTCTTCATCGTCATCATCACCACCCATAACAATATCATGAATTGATATTTTTCCAGATTTTTTAAAATCTTTTTTGAAAGATTTTGCCGGTCTGGTATCGTCATCTTCATTATTATTAGCACGTGATTTATTATTCGTAAATTGCGGTTGTTTTTTTGTAAAAGAATTATCTTTTTTACGTTCAACAACCTGAACAACAGGTTCTTCTAAAACATCTTCTTTTTTGTTATTATCAAGTGTTGCCAGTTGTTCTTTGACCTGTTCATATTCACGTGCTTCGCGTTCTATTTCAGCCTCGCGTGCGGCACGTGCTGCTTCTTCTTCGGCCTGACGTTTTTTTTGTTCCGCTTCGCGTGCACGTGCAGCATCTAAAACAGCACGTAATTTTTCGTCTGCGGCATTTTTTGGTTTTGCAGGTTTGTCAGGTTCTTCGCGTAATTCCTTACTTCCTGGTGTTATGACACGTCGTCTTCTTTCAACAAAAACGGCATCACCCTTTTTGCTGTGTACTGCGTCCATTGTCACAGATTTTCCTAATGTTAAAGTTGCCATAAGTATAAGCCCCTATTTTTTGCGTGCACGCATTATTGTTTTTTTTAGTCTTGTTTAATATCATATGCCAATTCACGTGCCTTCATAATAACACGACCAGCCAAACGTTCAGACATATTATTTTTACCCAAAATTTCAACCAATTCATCGGTTGCCAAATCAGCCAAATCAGCCAAAGATTTAACACCCGCCTTACCAAGTTGCATAATTGTTGGTCTTTTAATAAAATCAAAATTCAATAAATCTTCTGTGATTCCTAAATCTTGTGCTTCGTTTTTGAAATCTTGTTCTAATTTTTCCAAATGTGCTTTTGCACGTTTTTGTAATTCATTTGCAAGTTCAGAATTAAATCCTTCAATAGATTCCAATTCGTTTATATCAATAAACGCAACTTCTTCGATGGTACGGAAACCTTCGCTGATTAACAAATGTGCAATCATTTCATCAACATCCAATGCACCGATAAACAATTCTGTTTTTTCTTTAAATTCTTTTGCACGTCTTTCTTTTTCTTGTTCTTCATTCATAACATCAATATTCCATCCAGTAAGTTGGGATGCCAATCTGACGTTTTGACCACGTCTGCCGATTGCCAAAGATAATTGTTCGTCTGCAACAACAATATCGGCACTGTGTGTATCTTCTTCGACAATAATTTTTTCAACCTTGGCAGGTTGCATCGCGTTGACAATATACACAGCAGGATCTTCGGAATACAAAATAACATCAATTTTTTCACCATGACATTCGTTTGTAATTGGTTGAATATGAATACCCTTCATACCAACGGTTACACCAACCGCGTCAATAGATGGTTCTTGTGCTTCCACAGATATTTTTGCATGAGAGCCAGGTTCACGTGATACAGATTTAATTTTTACAGTACCTTCATATATTTCAGGAACTTCTTGAACAAATAATTTTTCCATAAACAACGGATGTGTTCTGGTCAAATAAATTTGTGGACCAGTATTAGAACGTTCAACATCCATAATTAAAGCACGAATGCGATCACCAGGTGTCAATCTTTCGCTGGGGATTAATTCACTGGTTTTAATATAACCTTCAACGACATAACTGTTGGTAATATCTTCTTTGTTTTCGCTTTTTCCGTTCAACATATCAACGACGATATTTCCAGGTTCAATACGAATAACCTTGACATTGACAATATCGCCAACCTTGTCTTTGAAATCTTCATATTGACGACTTTTTTCAGCATCACGAATACGAATACTTAACATTTGTCTAACCGTTTGGAATTCCATACGACCAAATTCTGGTTCTGGTAAGAAATCTTCAACAATTTCGCCAACAAGTGGATTTTTTGAATATTTTTTAGCCTGTTGCACAGTAAGCATTGTATTTGGATTATAATCATCACCTTTGGATTCAGGATTTTCAATAACTTCAAACAAACGTTTAACATTGATTGCACCGTTTTTTCTATCAACATCAGCAACAATATTGAATTCTTCACCGTATTTACGTTTTGCAATTTTGGCAATTGCAGTTTCCAAAGATTCAAAAACAATATTTTGTTCAATATTTTTTTGTTTTGCCAAAGATTTAATTGATTCCAACAAGTCTTGACGAGGCATAGAATTAAACGCCATTTTATTCTCCTTAGGTGTTGTTTTTTATTTAAAAGGCGGGGTTTTTCAACCCCGCCCTTAAAATTATTTATTTAAGAACGTATTTATTATTATCTACGAATCGTCAAAAATCAAGTAAAATGTAAACTATAAATATATTTGACGGGTATAGTTTTGAACTTTATACTATTATTATTATGAGAATAATAAATAAATATTTTTCAAAACAACTGGTTGGTATGTTTTTGGTCTTGTTGCTTATTCTTACAGGATTGGCATGGATGATGCAAATTGTATCAATGATGAAATTTCTAATGAATTATGGTGTGGAATTCACTGGATTTTTATGGCTTACCGCATTGATGATACCATTTATTGTATCTATAATAATTCCTTTTGTTGTTTTTATTGCAATTATTTTTGTGTATAACAAGATGATTTCTGATAACGAAATAACCGTTATGTGTGCCAGTGGTTTGTCGCCACGACAACTGGCAGGACCTGCGATAAAAATGGCTGGGATAATAACCGTTTTACATTTAATTCTAAATATATGGATTGTACCAATCAGTCAATCACAATTTTATTCTACGCAATGGAATCTAAAATACGGTTTGGCACATATGAAATTACAAGAATCTGCATTTACAGAAATTACATCTGGTCTGGTTGTATATGTGGATGAAGTTTCTGGGTATGATATGTCCCAGGTTATGTTGTCTGATACACGTAATGAAAAAAACCAAATCACTATATTTGCAGAAAAGGGTAAATTGATTTCAACCGTTCATGGGTTATCAATAGTTATGGATAATGGTTCTTTGCAAATCAAAGGCAATGGATTTACAACCGGTACTTTTGATAGTTTTGATATGGATTTAAACATTTCTGATAAAATAGAAAGTTCATCTTTCCGCGTACGCAGAATACCAAGTTTTGAATTATTAAAAATTGTAAGAAATGCTGAAACAGCAAAACAACATAAAATGATATTATCTGAATTATGTACCAGATTTTTATCACCTATAATGAATTTAATATTAGCAATCGTTTGCGTGCTTATATTACTACGTTCTTCATTATTACGTAGACGCGCAAGTTTTGCACCGGCAATGGCGGTTGTTGTGATGGCTGGATTGATGGCGGCATTTATGTCTATATCTAATATGCTGACAAGTTTTACAGGATTTATATTGTTATCATTTGTTCAGTTTGTTATATTATTGTTTGTATGGTTGTTATTGGGTAAAAAATGAAATATATAAAATTTGCAGTGTTGTGTTATTTGGTTATCACATCTGGTTATGCAGATGTGATAGATATGAATTCACCCAAAACAATAGTTTCTGATAAAATAGAATATGATGTTAAATCGGCCAGCATTAAAACAACTGGAAAAACAGAAATAACCAATACCAATGGCCAACATTTAACTTTAACTGATATAACTTTTACCAAAGATAATAATAAATTTTCTGGTCAAGATATTCAATTATGGCTGGGCAATCGCATATACATAGAATCCAATTCCATAGAACACGATGGCGATTTAACAATTGCCAAAGATGCTTTGTTTACTGCGTGTGATGGATGCGATTCTTATGGTAATGCATGGGAAATATGGGCAAACAAGGTAAAACACAATTCAGAATTAAAAAAGTTATATTTTTATAACCCTGTTTTGTATATGTATAACCTTCCTGTTTTTTGGATGCCTTATTGGGAAATGTTTGACCCAACGGTAAAATACAAAAGCGGTCTTTTAATGCCTGATTTGTCATCTACCAACAAGATGGGAACATTGATAAATATACCAGTGTACATATCTTTGTCAGAATACCATGATGCAACAGTTACATTTGGATATTTAACACAAGAAAATCCGTTATTTCAACTGGAACATCGATTAAATGCGACACATTCAGAATTTAGAACAACATCTTCTTTTACACATAACAAAGAAGGCAAAAACCGTTGGCATATTTTTAACAATGATGTTATAGAGTTTGGTGAATATGTACGTTCTTCTATCTTTTTAGAACGTGCATCTGATAAAACTTATTTGCAGAAATACGGTTTTTACGATGCACAACCATACTTGGATTCAGGTGCACGCATAGAAGTTTTTGGGCAATCCAGTTATATCGTTGGGGATGTACATCTATTCCAAGAATTGCGTAATGCTTCGGGGAATCAATCTGCGCCTGATGGCGATATTTTACCCAACATTCGTGGACAATATCAAACAGCACCTATTTATAAAGAAACATATGCTAAATTTGGTACTGATATTTTAGGAATTTCTGGTGATTCTTCATCTGTGCAACGTTTAATTGGCGATGCACGTATCGTTTCACCATGGACATTATGGGGCGGAAACAGAATAACAGCCAGTTTGGATGCAAGATATGATATTTATAACTTTTACAATACAGAACTGGTGGATGGACAAATTTATTCTGGATTAAAAAATAGATTTTTACCCAGTGGATATTTGGAATGGGGATTGCCATTATTCAAACCATCTGATACATGGACACACATCTTGGAACCACGTGCCAGATTGACAGTTATGCGCAGAATTGATACCGAAGAATTTGCGTTAAATAACGATTCTGCTGGTGCTATTTTAACAGATACAACTTTGTTTTCTGACAATCGGTTTCCTGGGTATGATTTATGGGAAAATGGAACTTTTGCAGATTATGGTATGCGGTGGTCTGGATTTAATTCTGATGGGCGTTCTTTTGAAGTTTTTGCTGGACAATCTTATGATTTTACCCCGTTGGTAAACACTGATAAAAACAGCGGGTTTCATGACGGGTTATCTGATTATGTTGGCAGAGTTGGATTTAATAATTCAAGTTGGTTAAATTTATCATCACGATTCAGATTTTCACAATCTGACTTTGAATTAAGACATATTGAAACGAATGCACGTCTTGGTACATCAAATAATTATTTAAATATTGGACACATGTGGTCAAAGCAATTGATGGATACTGGTGCTTTGGATAAAGGCATACACGAAGCAATTGCAGGTCTTGGAATCCAGATAACAAACCGCTTGTCAACACGATTCAATGCAATATATAATATCAGTCATAAACATTTTCAAAGACATTCTGGTGGATTGTTTTATAATCATCCTTGTTATTATTTGTCTTTGGAATACCATCGTGATGGTGCGGTAAATTTGGTAACAGACTATGTTGGAAACACAACATTTCAGTTCAAATTTGGTTTACAATATTAAAAAAGGAAAGGAAAAATGAAAAAAATATTGATAAGTTTGTTTGGATTATTTTGTATTCCAGTCTATGCTTCAACAGTTGTTGCAACAATAAATGGTACCCCCATAACTGATACAGATATTACCGCCAGAATACAACTTATGGCACGACAAGGAAATACACCTATGAACAATCGTCGTGTCGCATTACAAAATATCATAGATGATACAGTAAAATTAAACTATGCGTCTAATTTTGGTGTTTCGCCATTGGACAAAGATGTCAATAATGAATTAGCAAAAATGAAGTTAGATGGTTTGTCTGCATCTGAACGTCAAATTGCAAAAAATGCTATACGTGCAAATATCGCATGGCAAATAGTAATTGGCAGAACGATTTTACCACTTGTCGATGTTTCATCTGCTGATATTCAATCTGAAAAATCAGAATTGGCACATCAACACGGATTACCAATAGAAATGGAAATTATTCGTTTGATAAATATTCCACAAAATGTTGCACAAAAATTAACAAAACCATCCAGTTGTGATGATGCTGAAAAAATGGCAAAAAATTTAGGTGGTGCACCACAAAGATTTACGGCTGTTCAATACGAATTGGCATCGGAAATTCGTGATAAAGTAATAGATTTGCCTTTACTTACATGGTCTGAACGAACAGCAAAAGATATTTATTTGGTATGTAGTACAAAAAAAACAAAAGAATATGGGAAATTGGACGATATGATAAAGGAAAACGCAAAATATAAACAGGCGATGTTTATGGCAGAACAACAATTAAAACAACTTCGTCGTAAAGCGGTTGTTGTAATAAATGACGATAGATACAAATTGTAGGTATAGGAAACAAAAAATATGAAACCAGTATTATTTTCTTTGTCTGATGCCCAATTGCAAGAATTCATTGTAAATTTAGGCGAACCTAAATTTCGTGCAAAACAAATAAGAGATTGGTTAAATAGGGGTGCACCTGATTTTGCATCTATGAAAAACATACCGGAAAATTTGCGTCAAAAACTGGATTCTATGGCACAAACTTTACCAGTTAAAATAATAAAAAAATTAGAATCAACAGATTGTGCAACAACTAAATTTTTGTTGGAATTAAATGATTGTGAACAAATAGAATGCGTTTTAATGCGTACCAGTTATGGAAATAGCGTTTGTGTCAGTTCACAGGCAGGTTGTGCAATGGGATGCAAATTTTGTGCCAGTACATTACTCGGGCTAAAAAGAAATTTAACATCTGATGAAATATTTTCGCAAATCTTGGTTGCCCAGTGGTATTTGCGTGATGGTGAAAATAATATTCGTGCAAATGGCGATTTTCATAACAACGATGTTTCACATATTGTCGTTATGGGTACAGGCGAACCATTACAAAACACTGAAAATGTTATTGGATTTATAGAACGAGCCAATCGTGATATGAATATCAGTTGGCGCAGAATAACTGTTTCAACTTGTGGAATTGTGCCTGGAATTTACGAATTGATAAAATGGGGACGACCAATAAATTTGGCAATATCACTGCATGCACCAACCGACGAATTGCGTGATAAAATTATGCCTATAAATAATCGTTATAAAATAGCAGAGGTTTTAACTGCGGCTGATGATTTTGAAAAATTACACAACAGACAACTGATGATAGAATATATTATCTTGGGTAAAAAGAATGATAATGGCGAAACAGAATTGTATAATTGCACACCTGAATATGCTGAAAAATTGTCAAAATTATTGGCAAGGAAAAATTGTATGGTAAATTTAATACCATGGAATTCTGTTGATGAACGTGATTTTGCGTCTGTATCTGGAAATGCAGTACATCGTTTTCAAGACATATTGATAAAAAACGGAATACATACACGTATTCGTCGTGAACGGGGGGCAGATATTGGTTCTGCATGTGGACAATTAAGATTAAATAATGCAAAGAAAGGAGAATAATAAATGAACCTAAGGTATATTACATGTTCTGGCATAGATAAACATAATAGTATATATGACATGTTTAATTTGATGCAAATTGATAATAGGGTTGAATTGGCTGTCCAGGCACATACAAAAAAAATGTCTGATGGAATGCCCAGAAACGTTTGGTTTAATCAGGTTTTAGATTATGCAATCAACAACCCAAAATTATATTATAATTTTGCTGTTCATGTAAATACAGAATGGTGCAAAGATATATGTAATGGTTATTTTCCTTATGAATTGAGTTTGTTGTTTGGTAAATATAACGAACATGGTAAACCGCTTATAAAGCGTTGGCAATTAAACATACCAGCGGAATTTGCAGAAAAAACGAATATCAATAAAGTTGTAAATAATGTTGCGGAATTAATTGAAAATAATTCAGACCGAAATTTTATAATACAATACAAACCTGCAACAATAGATATAGTTCGCAATTTGCATCGTCAAACACAAAATTTTTCAATTTTATTTGATGAATCTGGTGGCAAAGGGAAATCTCCAGTTGCATGGCAATATCAACCATATAATTTATTATATACTGGTTATTCTGGTGGGTTGTCACCACAAAATATTAAACAAAATTTATCAAAAATAGACCACGTTGCCCCTGTTAATAGATATACTTGGGTCGATGCAGAGAAAAATTTAAAAAATGATAATGATTTGTTTGATGTACAAAAAGCAGAACAATATATTCGTGCTGTTTTAGAGTGGGAAAAACAAAATCAAAGATAATAATTTACTTGTTTTATATTTATTGTTTTTCTAAAATCTGTTTCGAGGAAAGGAGAAAAAATGAAAAAAACATCATATTTATATTTTGTAATTATTGCGGTTGGTTTATTGCTTGCTGGTTTTTTTCCGGGCTATTATTACTATAATTCAAAATTTAACAACAATACAGTCACTGTTAAAGGATTGGCGGAACAAGATGTTATTGCTGATTTGGCAATATGGAAAATAAAATTTGTTGCAACCGGAAATGAATTGTCAGAAACCCAAGCAGATATAGATAATCAAACCCAAGAATTGATTGGATTCTTAAAAGATAACGGATTTGAAGATTCTGAAATAGAAAGCGGTCAATTGGAAACAAACGATTTGATGACAAATCCATATTTGGATAAAGATGCACGTACATCGCGTTTTATCCTTACAAAAACGATGACACTTCGTTCTGATAAGGTTCAAAATGTATCTGCAGCATTTGCAAAAACAGGCGATTTAATATCACGTGGCGTTATTTTTAGCGACCAATACACATACCCTGTATCATATTTGTTTACAAAACTAAATGATATCAAACCACAAATGTTGGAATTGGCAACACAAAATGCACGCGAAGCCGCAATAGAATTTGCAAAATCTAGCAACAGCAAGGTTGGCAAAATCCACAAGGCTAATCAGGGTGTGTTTTCTATATTGCCACGCGATGAAACAAATGACACATCCGCCAACCAACAAATCAATAAAAAGGTTCGTGTTGTATCAACCATAGAATACTTTTTGGAATAAAATGAAGAAAAGACTAGACAAACGGAAAAAAATCAATATAATCTGTTTGTCTTTACGGATGTTTAGCTCAGTTGGCTAGAGCATCTGCTTTACACGCAGAGGGTCAGGGGTTCGAGTCCCTTAACATCCACCACAAATAATTAAAGCACCATTTGGTGCTTTTTTATTTTGGATACAAATCATATAAATACAGAATATACTTTATGTGTTTTAACTGTTTTTCTTTTTCCGAAATTCATCCAAAGATATTATTCTATCATCATCACCATTGTTGGCATGTTCGTCCAAAGGTAATTCCATATCATTACCCGCAGTATTATTTTGTGGACGTGGATTAAATGTCAAAATAAAATCAACCGATGGGTCTTTGAATTCAACCAGTGCAGAAAATGGTACGCGTATAAAAAACGGACGACCATCAAATGTTAATTGAACACCAAATTCCCGGTCTGATACATGCAAATTATTATAAGAATACTGTAAAACTATTGTCATTATATCAGGATAACGCATACGTAAAAAATCAGGTAAAACAACACCAACATCACGCGTTTTGAATGTTATAAAAAAGTGTGCCCCATCCCCCAAACCATTAACCTGGGCATGGATAAGTGCATCTTTGACAACCGATTTTAACGCGTTATCTAGTAATGATTGATAATCGATTCGTGCCATTTATTTTTCTCTTTTTAATATAGTATATTACTAATTTCACCATTATGGCAAGTGACAAATACAGCATTTGGCGTTTTTGCAAAAGAATCTGCATCTAAACCAGTTGCCCAAACCTGGGCCCCATTTGAATATAAAGAACTGAAAAACATTTCACGCGATTCAGAATCCAGATGTGCCGCCGCTTCGTCTAGTAAAATAATCGCATCACGTTTTGTTTTTGTGTGTAATAATTTTGCATGCGACATTATCAATGCAAACAATGCCTTTTTTTGTTGCCCAGTACTGGTTAAATAAACAGGTAAATTTAAATCTTTGTTAAACATACCAAAATCTGATTTATGCGGACCATCCAGTACCATTTTATCGTTTATCAAATTACGATTATCGTATAAATATTGTCTATAAATTCTTTCTGCATCAGATATGGTTGTGCCATCTATCAATAATTGTTCTATTTTCCCAGTTAAAGACATAGCATAATTTTCAAGAAAGTAATTTATTTCACCGCAATACTGTATTCGCATCGCAGATATCGATATTGCAGTTGCCGATAATTCATTATCTAATACATTTAACCATTTTTCATCACGACCTGATTTTAATGCAAATGCCCGTTCTGATAATAATTTCGAAAATTTAGAAACACGTCCAGAATGCGATGAATCAAAATTTGATGCCAATCTGTCAAAAAAAGTTCTGCGGTCTGATGCTGTATCAACAAACAATCTATCTTCACGTGGGGACAACCAAACAATACTGACATATTTTTCCAGATTTGACAATGCGGTATTTTCACCATCCAAGCGTGCATGACGATTTGAATCCCCAGAATTATAATATATACAAACACTTGTTTCATCATCTAAATCAGCATACGCAGAAAAACCACCACAACCCCCAAAACGCGCAATTTCGTTCATATCACTGCCACGCATTCCGCGGTCGCCAGATAACATTGACACCGCTTCTAAGATTGCTGTTTTTCCAGCACCATTTTCACCAATTATTATAATGTTATTTGCACCACGTGTATCTATGCGTGAAATTTTATGATTTCTAAAATCTGTAAGAGTTAATTTATTAATCATTTGAAAAAAGTGGAGGCCAGGGTCGGAATCGAACCGGCATCCAAGGATTTGCAGTCCTCTGCATAACCACTCTGCCACCTGGCCACGAAAATGATATTACGGGATTTTATCGGTTATTGCAAGCCAAAATTTAAAAATATTTTCTTATTTTACTTTTTATTTATATTTTAGGCTTTTTTATGGTATAATTTTACAGATAGAGAGAATAAAAAATGAAAAAATACATTGCTTTATTGGGTTTTATTCCAACAATTGCGTTTGCAGATGACGATTGTGCAACTATGCGTACTGTTCCAGCTGAACAATTAGACCTGCGTCAGGTTATTGATTTGGGTTTATGCCGAAATCCACAAACCGCGGCGGCATATGCCGGATTGCGGGCTGCACGATTTGATAAAAACACAGGTTATGCAAATTATTTACCAAAAGTAAATGCATCGCTATCTGCGGGGAAAAATTATAATCAAACACACAATAAAGAATGGGGCGATTGGAATTATAGTGCATCTATTTCTGCATCTTATTTAATTTTTGATTTTGGTAAAAGATTGGCGGATTTGAATCAAACTATTGCGACATATCGTGCAACAGGCTTTGATTATGACGAAACCGTACAAAATTTTGTGTATTCTGTTATTGGGGCTTATTATGAATTACTAAATGGATATTTTGATGACTATGACTTATGGATACGTAATGTTTACTTTAAACCAGGAATAGAAATTAGAGATGATTGGAAGTATTGGCAATATACTGACACTGCTGTATATAATTTTTACCAGGGAAGTGAACAGCATATTGATCTGGATGTTTATAATGGAAATATTGAATCATTTTTGAAGTATAATGGAATCGGTATGTAGTTTGAAATGGTCTACAGGAGTTAATCTTTTGTTGCAAAGCCATTTGCATCAGATAGTTTAATTAAAAGATTATAATCATAATCAAGTACTCCAAGCACTTACTACTATAAAGATAAAGGATATTGAATTTAAAGGACTTTGTTTTTGTGGTAACACTCTTTGAAATTCCGTTCTTTGCCTTATTTGTAAGCTCGGTTACCGATTTATTGATTGTTGATCTGACATTTGAATTCACAACGT